>CACXTX010000001.1 GCA_902770635.1 uncultured Prevotellaceae bacterium
TTTTTCATTTTTTTGTTTTACTTTTTCCAAAGTTGGTTGTACGAAGTAGCATTTCAGCCTTTTCTATCATCTCCTTTAATTGCTGGGTAGGCGTTTCTTCCTTGCGAGCCAGATTAAGGAACTTCTCATAGTAGGTTTTAGCCATTTGGCCATCGGGGAGATAATAGTAGTAGGCACTGGCGATGTTATAATAGGTAGCTATGGAGGATGGATTATAAGCCAGGTGCTCTTTCCATGCTTCTATGGCTTTGTCGTAGTGCTCCGTTAAATAGTATGCTTCACCTTTCGAAAGCGTAATGGCTTTCATGGTGGTGGTATCTGGCAACAATAGTTGGTTGGCAAGATCCAGATAGCCAAGCCCTTCTTCAAATCGCTTGGTGTCAACACAGACAACTCCCAGTCGCCATGCACAATTTGCGTGTTGCATCTTGCTGAGCCACAGGGCAGGTTTCAGACATTGATAAGCACGCTCCAAAAAGTTAGTCTTGGTATAGCACATGCCAGCAGAATAGAGGGTGTTAAACGTAGAATCGCCCTGCTCTAACAGTCGTTCGTATATCTTTGTGGCTTTCGGAAACTGGCGATCAACGAAATAAGCATCGGCCAAGGCACGATTAACCTCAATATTGGCAGTATCAACTTTACAATACTGTTCGGCACACGCAATGCCGTTCTGTGGCTGTTCCGTTTGGGTAAAGGCAAGGGTGAGACCAGCCACCATCTCTCCGTCCATGGGATAGCGTCCCACCAACTGACTTGCCCAATAGATGAACGACCCTATATCGTCTTGTTTCTTATAACTGTAGGCTAACTGACGGAAAGAGTCATGGGAGAGGCTGTCCTCTGGAGTAATTTTCAACAACTCAGAACACTGGAAATAGCAGGCTCGCTTGTAATAACAATCTGCGAGCTTAGCTGAGATATAATAAGGAACCGTTGCACTTTTTACAGCTCCTGCTATCAAGCGGTCTATTATCTTATCAGCTTCTTCCTGAGGCAACTTGTCAAGGTCTTCTATTGGAAGTTTCAGGGTGTCTTCGGCCTGTTTACCCGCAACGGCCTTTCCTAATTCGTATGCCCGTTGATAATACTTCAATGCCTCGAAAGTATTGTATTGCCGCATACAGCTATCTCCTGCCTCCATACAAATCTTGAGGGAGTCAATTTCCTCGGCTTTTGAGACTATCGTCAGCAGAAGCATTGCAAAAAAAAGTGTGAGTTTTCTGTTCATAATGATTCTGCTTCAGCTTCTTTAATCTTCGCTAAAAGTTTTTCGCGCTTCGTCTCATTGGTGCCTTGGACAGCATGGCGGACGATGCCACGTTTGTCAACAACGATGGTAAGGGGAAAACCCTCGGTGCCAACCCACGCCATCATATCCTTTGCCTCGACGAGGTGCGTCCATGTGAAGTGGTGTTTGTCGGTGATGCGCTTTGCTGTTTCAGCATCGTGGTATGTAGCTGAAAAGAACATTACGTCAGGCAGTTGTTCCTTCCACTTGGAAAGGATAGGCATCTCGGCACGGCAGGGACCACAGCCAGAGTACCAGAGGTTAATCACCATGACGTGGCCTCGGATGCTGTCGCTTGTCCATGTGCGTCCTTCTATATCCTTCTCTGAGAACTGCGGGAACGGCTCACCCTCCTTGGGCGAATACCAAGTGCCGTCGGCCTTTACACCTGCCTGCGTCAACTCGTGCATGGTGCTCATCATATTAATACCATTAAGAAACTGGTTGGCATTGTGAACCTGCTCGCGCGGAATGGCTTTGCGAATGAGCGACTTGGGCAGTGTGGCGTTGACGTTGATGACAACAACACTATTACCTTCTTTATCTTTCAGTCGCATCAGTGTTTTCTCGCCATCAGGCAACTGAGGCATTTCGCGGAAGAAATAGCCGTTGGAAAGGAACTTGGGAATTACTGTATCGGCACGCTCTTCCTGTGCTGAAACAGCCAAGGGAAGTAGTGCGAGTAGAATGGCGAATACTATAATATGTTTCATTTTTCAATTTCTTTTCTGTAAATGATTCTGTCTTTATTACTTTGTCGCTTTTTCGTATAATATGGCCGTATGATGAAGAGCCTCCATCACCTTGCCGTTCTTTGTCACTTGTAGGGTTTGCGCAGACTTGATATCAGGAGTGCTCATCGCTCCACCATGTATCTCCTCTATAAAAGCCGTAGGGTCATATTTCTCTAATTTCATCAGTTCTAATGCATGCTCAAGACGATACGTATCAAGAATGTCGGATTCCATTCTGAGCACAGGTGAGGCATTCTTTTTAACGAGAAAGATTCCATACTTTGTATCCTTTTCAATCTTCTTGCAATTGAAGGAAAGTTTTCCTTCTGCCTCATCAGCTTTAAGCACTAACCCTGGCAAACCGCAGAATTTCCAAGGCCCATCACTGTATTGCAAAAGCGGCGAATACCATACTGTCCATATACGACCACGAAAACTTGTTTTTGCTTTCTTGCAAGGATAACCACAGACTACAGAATCTTCATCTATCAGTTGCCAATCAAAAAGTCCTTCCATTTTGTCGCGAACTGAGATGTGTCCATGAGTAAAAAACATATATCCTTGTTTGGGCAGGTTCTTTACGACTTGATACTCCAACCATGTGTAACCCCTATAAGGATGGTTAAGGCTTTCTGGACTGCCAAGGACGAGACCGTTATCTTTTATCCATTCAATGATGACACTCCTAAACTGTGAAGAATGGCTACCAATGTCAAGGCGCATCAGGTCTTTGTCTTTCTTTGCGATTTCCTCTACCTGTTGGGAAACGACCTCGTATGTCACCGAAAGCAACGCATGATCATCGGCATGCTGTTCCACTCGCTTCTGCGGGGAAGACGAACATGAAGCCCCCACCGCTAACGGCAGGACCGTCAGCAGGGCGAGGGTGAACAATGTTAGGAATTTGTTCATTATGAATAGAGAGTGTGTTTATTCCTTTTTCTTGGTCGTGATGATAATTTTCTTGGGCTGTCCGTTTTCACCCTTTTCGATGTGCATGCTCTGGATGTCGCCTGGGGGGATGCTGCCAATCTCGGAGTCGTCGGCCACCTTGCCGTCTATCTCCAAGATGTACTTTTCCTCTTTCGCCTTTACGTCATTGCCTTGCAGCTTGAAGGTAATGGGCACGGTGTATTTCACGCGAACGGGCTCGCCATTCTGCTTGCCAGGCATCCAGTTGGGCATACTTCCAATGACGCGCAGTGCCTCGGCATCCAACGAAGGATGGATGCTTCTTGCGATACAAGCCTCGGTAATGCTACCGTCCTTTTCAACCACAAAACTGGCGATGACACGCCCTTGAACGCCAGCCTTGTGTGCCTCCACGGGATACTTGACGTTCTGAGACAGGAACTGCATCAGGGCAGCAGGACCGCCAGGGAACTGGGGCATCTGCTCAACCACGTCGAAGGCTTTTACTTCTTTTTCCACTTTTATTGCGTTAGGCATTTCCACGGGCTTCACTTCTTTCTGGGCATCAGGGGCTTGTTCCACCACCACAATCTCGTTGACTGGTCCCATTTTGACCGTTGCGTTCTTCTTGCCCTTCTTGATGAACTTCTTCTGAGGCTGTTGGTAAACCACGTTGGTAACGGTCTCGGCGTTGAGGGCTAAGGCAATGCCCACGATGGGCAGGAGGGCGAGCAACTTCAGCAGATGACTGCCCTGCGATTTCTTATGTAACATCATACGGATTCTGTTTTTGAGGGTACTGTGACTGATGCCATTAGCAATGGAGTACCCGCCAATGCTAGCAGCTTTTGTGATTAACAGGTATTGGTATTGACGCGCATTGAACCCCTGGGAGAGTACTGCACCGTCGGCCTCGTATTCGTGGATGGCGCGCAAGTCCTGGCGCAGCATCCACATGGCGGGGTTGAACCACTGGAGGGCGGTGAGGGTATCAACGAGCAACACGTCCCACGAATGACGCAGGCGGATGTGTCCCCGTTCATGAGCCAGCACAGCATCGTTGTGCTCGGCATAGTCTTGACGATTCATGACGATATAGTGCATCCAACTGAAGGGCGACACCTGATTGTCTGTGACGCACACCACGATGCCGTCTTCTTGCGGATGATGCTCGCTGTTCTTGATAAGCAGCACAACTCTCCACACCGACAGCAGCATATAGCCTAACGTCAGCACCATACCTATTATAAATAAGGTGGGGAGAAGGATGTGCAACCAAAGTGGCTGAGACTTCTCAACTACTATAGCTTGCAAGTCGCCTACATCCACCGTTGGCAAGGCAGTCACCGTTACCGTCTTGTGCATCGTGATGATACACAAGGGCAGGACGAAGGAAACTACAGACGTGGTCAAGAGCACGATACGGTTGACCCGATGGAACGTTTCACGACTGAGCATCAGCCTGTAGAACATATAGAACACGGCTATCAGCACAGCTACTTTGGCATCGTATATCAGAAAATCGATCATTGCACAATTGGACTATTTACTATTTTCTATTTCGGAAATCAACTCTTTCAGTTCTTCTACGCTGATCTTCTCCTCTTTGACAAAGGATGAGACGGCACTTAGATACGAGTCGTTGAAGTAGTTCTTGATAACACCAGCAATGCTGGAACGCCCATATTCCTTTTCCGAGACAACGGGATAGTACTGGTAGGTATTACCAAACTGCCTGTGATCCAAGAATCCATTCTTTTCCAGGATGCGTACCATCGTGGACAGCGTATTGAAATGCGGACGGGGTTCTGCATAATGCTCCAAGAGTTCACGCACAAACATAGGACCGTTCTGCCAATACAAATCCATGATCTCCTTTTCTTTATTCGTTAGCTTTTTCATGTTGTTCTTGTTTTAAGTGTAAGTAGTCAATTACGCGTCTTTTTCAATATCTGAGTGCAAAGTAACTAAAAGTTTTCGTTATATGCAACTAAACGTTTTAGTTTTTAAAGAAAATTAATTAGTTTATCGGCAAGATTAACAAAAATTACAGGACGTAAGTATGTTCAGATGGAAAACCCACAGTAGTCACCATCGTGGCCAGGTGGACAACAAGCACACAGACGGTGCCACAAGCCACGAACAGAAGTACTTTCGAAAAAAACACAAGAAAATCGAAAAAAACACAAGAAAATCGAAAAAACGCAAGAATATCTTGGTTTTTTCTTCGCTTATTCGTACTTTTGCAACCTAAAAAACATAAAAAACAAAAAGCAATGAAAAAGAAAATACTCTGGATGCTGACCGTCATCATGACCTACGGTTTTGTAATGACATCATGTTCTAACAGCGACTCACCAGTAGTGCCGCCAACTGACGAAGTGGAAGCACTGCTGCAGAAGATGACGCTACGTGAAAAGATTGGACAGATGTTCTATATCCGCATTGAGTCGCTTGACCCCTCAATAGAATGGACTACCTACGACGACCTGGCAGCCCTTAAGAATCAAGAGATAACCATGAAGATGAGGAATACCAACGAAGAGTACCCCGTGGGCGGCATCATCTTGTATGCATGGAACATCGAGGACGAAGCACAGTTGGGCACCATCATCCCGCAGATACGTTCGCTGAAAGGACATCCGCTGCTCTGCATTGATGAGGAAGGTGGAAGAGTGTCACGCATTGCCAACAACCCGAACTTCCACGTCAAAAAATACGCGTCGATGGCGTCTATCGGTGAAACGGGCGACCCAAAGAATGCATATGAATGCGGCAACACCATCGGTACCTACCTGAAGAAATACGACTTCGACATCGACTTTGCCCCTGTGGCTGACGTGAATACCAATCCGGACAACATTATCATCGGTCCGCGTGCCTTCAGCGACAAGCCTGAGGTGGCAGCTCAGATGGTGACAAACTACCTGCAGGGACTGAAGGATGCGGGTATCACAGGCTGCATCAAGCATTTCCCTGGTCATGGAGACACAACTGCCGATACCCACACGGGCTATGTACAGTCGCTGAAGACCTGGGAAGAGATGAAGAACTGTGAGATGGTGACCTTCCAGGCAGGCATACAGTGGGGTTGTGAACTTATCATGACTGCACACATCGCCGTACCAAATGTAACTGGTTCTACAGTTCCCTCCACGATGTCACCTATCGTCTTGCAGGACAAACTGCGTGGAGAATTAGGCTATAAAAACATCATCATTACCGACGGCATGGAGATGGGCGCCATCACCCAGCACTATACCAGTGGCGAGGCGGCTGTGGGCAGCATCAAGGCTGGTGTAGATATCGTGCTGGGGCCTCGTAACTTCACCGAGGCGTTCGATGCCGTCATGGAAGCCGTGAAGAATGGCACCATCAGCGAGGAGCGCATCAACCAGAGTGTGCGTCGCATCCTGACACTCAGACTATCTATGAATCGATAACGATATAAACTAAGGTAGCAATATAGTAATCGAGTAAAGACACCCCGTTATGGAGTGTCTTTTTTCAGACTTCCGCTCGAAAAAACACAAGAAAATCTTGGTTTTTTCCTCGCTTATTCGTACCTTTGCACCTGATAAGAGTATCAAATAGCTATTTTAGAAAGAAATTAACCTATGCGTACTATCAGAATGGAAGTAAAAACATTGAATCAGCAGAAAAAGAGCTGGTATTTAGTCTGTCAAAAGCCTATGACCTCTATAATTATCTGTTGGCTTTGATTGTTGGAATCACTCAGGAGTCGCGCAGACATCTTGAGGTTGCCCAGTCACGTGCCAAGCGTGAAGGAACAGAGATGCCTTCTCAAAAATTCTCTGACAACCGCTTTGCCATGCAACTGGAAAGCAACAAGATGCTAAACGAGTTCATGGAGAACCAGAAAACCACATGGAATGACGAACCCGAATTCTTGAGAAAGATATACTTGCAGATTACCGAAAGCGAAATCTACAAGGAATACATGGCCTCCAAGGAAGACAGCTACGACGCCGATCGTGAGTTGTGGCGCAAGTTGTATCGCACACTCATACAGAACAACGACAGCCTGGATGCCCTGTTGGAAGAGAAGAGCCTCTACTGGAACGACGACAAGGAGGTTGTTGACACCTTTGTCCTGAAAACCATCAAGCGTTTTGAAGAAAAGAACCAGGCTAACCAGGAGTTGTTGCCTGAATACGACAATCTGGAAGACAAAGACTATGCCCGCAAGCTGTTCCGTGCTGCCATTATGAATGCCGACGAGTATCAACGCTACATGAGCGAGACCTCGCGCAACTGGGATTTCTCCCGTTTGGCTTATATGGACATTGTCATCATGCAGATAGCCATCGCTGAGATGATGACCTTCCCCACCATTCCCGTGAATGTCACCATCAATGAATATGTAGAGATTTCCAAACTCTACTCTACCCCTCGCAGCGCTGGCTACATCAATGGCATGCTTGATGCCATTGCACGCCATCTTGTCGCAACGGGCAAATTGTTAAAGCATATTGAAGATAAACGTTAAATAATTAATGAATATGACACAAATTTTTCTCGCTGCACAGGCCGCACAAGGCGGTGGCAGCATGACCAGTTTCCTGATTATGATGGTAGCCATTTTTGCCATCATGTACTTTTTTATGATTCGTCCACAGCAGAAGCGTCAGAAAGAGATTCAGAATTTCCAGAACACGCTGACAGAGGGTGCACAAGTAGTAACAGGCGGCGGTATCTATGGTACTGTAAAGAAGATTGACCTGGCAAACGGAATCATTGAGGTTAAGATTGCCGACGGTGTAATCATTAAGGTGGACAAGGGCTATGTCTTCAAAGACACTGCCAGCACCCCCATGCAAGGGAAGTGAAGAATGAAGAGTGAAGAGTGAAGAGTGCATGGCAGGTATAAACAATCCATTTAGGAAGGTCAGGCGATTCTTGTTCAGCAACTTGAACAAGCAATTCCTGATTTTCCTGTTTTTTCTCTTCCTCTCAAGTATCTTCTGGCTCATCATGACCCTCAACGGCACTTATGAGAAAGAGATAAAAATACCTGTACGTGTAAACAATATCCCCAAGAATGTAGTGCTGACCTCCGCCTCCAACGATACCGTACGGGTGGTTGTCAGAGACTACGGATGGACTATTCTTTCCTACTTGCTGGATAGCCAGAACCTTGGAACGATTCATGTCAACTTCCGCAACTACGACAAGGGGAATGGCCGTGGTACCGTTTCCAGCGGTGACACAAAGCGACTGGTAGAGCAACGACTGGACTTATCGTCAAAAATTGTCACCATCAAGCCCGAGCGTATCGAGTTTTCCTATAACAACGGAGAGTACAAGCGTGTTCCCGTAAGATGGACGGGACGCATTATGCCCGACCAGCTCTATTTCATCTCTCAGGTGGTTTACGAGCCTGACAGTATCGATGTCTATGCCTCCCGACAGAAACTCGACAGTATTCAGGTCGTTTATACCGAACCGCTCAACCACGTGAACTTTCGCGATTCATTGATTATCAACTGTAAGCTGTCACACCCGAATGATGTCAAAGTAGTGCCCAACCGCGTCAACATTGCCTTCTATACAGACGTCCTGACAGAAGCAACTATTGATGGTGTACCCATTCAGTGTCTCAACATTCCTGAAGGCAAGGTACTCCGCACATTCCCTGCCAAAGCCAAGATTCATTTTGTGGCTGGCGCCAACCGCATCCGCACGCTGCACCCCGATGACTTTACCGTAGTGGCAGACTATAGGGAAATCATGCAACAGCCTTCTGATAAGTGTAACATCTACCTGCACGTCGTACCTCATGGCATCAGCCGTGCCACTCTTGACGCACAAAAGGTAGACTATCTCATTGAAGAAGAAGAAGAATGAAGCGGGCTTCGCCCTAGTGAAACGTTTCGCTAGTAAATAGTGCGCTCGACCCTTGGGTCGCTTTGCACCTTTAGGTCAAAGAATAGAGAATAGAGAGAAGTGATGAAGATTGGCATTACCGGAGGCATCGGCTCAGGAAAGAGCTACGTGTGCAAGCGCTTGCAAGCACGGGGCATCGAGGTGTACGATTGTGACAACGCAGCCAAACGCTTAATTCAAACCTCTGACAACATTCGGAGGAAGTTGACCGATCTGATAGGCGAGGATGCATACATCGGCGAGGCGCTCAACAAGGCAGCAGTAGCCCGTTTCCTCTTAGCAAGCGAGCACAACGCCCAAGCCATAGACCACATTGTCCACCCAGCCGTATTCCAGGATTTCGAGGAAAGCGGTATGCAATGGATGGAGAGTGCCATCATGTACGAATCAGGCATCTACAAGTTAGTTGACCGTGTTATCGTAGTGACAGCACCACAGGAAGTACGGATTCAGCGTGTCATGCAGCGCGATGGCATTCCCCGCGAGAAGGTGGAACAATGGATGCAACGTCAATGGCCGCAAGAAGAGGTAAGACAACGTGCAGACTATGAAATCATCAACGACGGCATTGCCGACATTGACGAACAGGTTGAAAGACTATTACTCAACCTCTCACCTCTAAGAATTTAAATAACGTAACAACAAAAGATAAAAGAAAACAATGAAACAGACCATTTTAGCCATCTCGGGAAAACCGGGACTCTACAAATTAGTATCACGTGCCACTAACAGCCTTATCGTTGAGGCACTTGACGAAACCCACAAGCGGATGCCAGCCTTTGGCACAGACCGCATCACCTCTCTGGCAGACATTGCGATGTTCACAGAGACAGAGGATGTTCCCCTAATGAAAGTTCTTGCATCCATGCGCGACCTGGAAAAAGGCAAGGAGTCGAGCGTTAACTTCAAGAAAGCCACTCCCAAGGAATTGCACGACTATTTCAGCAAGGTGCTGCCCGAATGGGATCAGGACCGTGTACAGAACAGCCATATCAAGAAACTCATCCAGTGGTATAACATTCTCATTAAAGCTGGCATCACAGACTTTGAGGAAGAGATGGCACCTACCGAGGGTGACAATATTGATGACAGAAAAGAAGATATAAATAAGGATTAGTCCGTCCCCGACGGACTGCCAGTCCGAACGGCTCGGACTAAGAGTCCGAAGCCTACGGACTAACCGCTACTATTAAGACCCAAGGTTGTTTCATCATAACCTTGGGTTATTTTTTTCTTAGATAGAATGTTAATTTTGTGGTTTTTAGACAAAAGAACACGTTTTACAGGAGTGAGTCTTTAGAAATTCCGACGTCCGCCTCCGAAGCCGCCACGACCTCCACGTCCACCGCCAAAGCCGCCACCACCGAAGCCGCCACGACCGCCAGGACCGCCACGCATACCCTCACGACCAGCACGGCCACCAAAGAGGTTCAAGCGGTAGATGACGTGTAACATGGCGTAATTGGTAATTGAGTTATACTCTGAATCACTACGCTGCATAGCCGACACTGTACGGCTGAAAGTAGACTGTTGGTGCAGAATATCGTACATCTGGAAAGTGAGCGTCAAGGCATTGTTGCGCAGGAACGACTGGGACAATTGGGCAGTCCAGATGAGTTCGTTGGTATTCATCGACTCATCGTTATATCCACGACGACTGTTCATATTCATACCAGTGGAGAGTTGTGTTCCCCATGGAGCTGTCACCATCAGGTTAGCACCATAGGAGAAAGTCCATGTGTCCATATTGTTGTTAGTCTGCAACTCACTACGTGCATGGAGATACTCCAACGAACCATTGATTTCGAACTCAAACCACTGGTTACGATAGTTACCCGACAGGCGCTCACCAATAGTGGTGGTACGGGTGGTAGATTTCTCCGAGTTGGCATTACGATTAATGCTGACATAGCCCACATTGTTGTTGTAACGCAACGTGGTGAAGGTATTCACATTGAAGAAGGCAGCAGAATCGAGTGCCGTATTGAACATAAACATTCCAAACGCATTCCAGTTGCCGTTGATATTCTCTGGGCGGGTTAAGCGCGAACCCGTCTCAGGATTGTAGGTTACCATGTTTGACACGGCATTACGGGTAGTAGAGAAGTTCACGTGAGCCATGATACTACGCTGATGGTTCGGGATGTAGTTGTTGTAGAACAGACGGAAGTTCTGGGTGAACGAGGGCTTCAGTCCGGGGTTACCCTGACGCACATTCAAAGGGTTGGAGTCGTCGGTAATATCAAGCAGGTCGGTCATGGATGGCTGACTGGTATTACCTCGATACGTGAAACGTAACTGGCTGACCTGAGATATCTTCCAGCGGAAATCAGCCGTTGGTGTCCAGTTCAACACATTTCGCTTGGTAATGGTATCGGTATTGAGGTATCGATAAGTCAACTCAGTAGATTGTGGTACAAACTGGATACCGACATTGAAATTATAGGCCTTACGAACCACGCGCAACATCACCTCGGCAGTATGGATATAGTTCCTGTACTCTGAGTATTGGCTCAGCTTCTTGCTCTTTGTATCCTCTAACTCTGTCGGTGGAATGGTGGTGGACAACAATGACAGGTAGTCATCCCATCCACGATAGGCGGGTTTAATACTGTAGAAAGGCAAGTCCAACTTACTCCAATCGTAAGTAGAACGGTCACTCTTGGTAAACCGGTACTGGAACTGGTAGCTGAACTGCAGATAGGTCTGACGGAAAATAGGTTCACTGTAGGTAGCACGAATGTTATAATCCCAGTTCTTGGTGGGTGTTACGGCATAACGGTTGGCATGATACATCGAATCCTTATACTCACGGGGAGTCAGTGTGCTGTCAACTATAAAATATTCCACATAGTTGTTAGACATCGACCGGCTGATGCCCTCGCTGTAATTACCACCCAGTCGTAGCGTGATATTCCTTCCACTATTGTTCAGGCGACGATTCAGTTGCAACCAGCCCCCTACGCTCTTGGAGTCGCTATATGAAAGCCCGTTCTCATCATTGGAGTTGGTAACGATGGAGTCCTGTTTGACCAGCTTTTCAAGACTCGACAAAGGGTCGGTGGCAAAACGGTAGGGATCAACCCTGAAAGTTGCGCTAATACTATTGCTCAGACCATCGTTAGAGTTATAGCGGAACTGAGGACGAAGCATAATGTTGGTTAACGTATCAGGCGTCCACTCAATGCGCATGCGGGCATCCCAGCTATTGGTGCGACTCTTGTTATTGTTGATGCTGTTGCTGAAGATAGAGGAAGAACTGGTCATGAAGTTCTCCGTAGAACGGCGTACCGACACATCATCATCTCTGTGGTCCCATCGGATGCTACCGTCAAGTTTCAGCTTTCCTTTCTTTTCGTAGTTCACGTTAGCACCTAGCATCTTGGGGGCGACAAGGCCCTGACGGGCACCACCCCATCGGCCACCACCGGGAGAAAAGCCCATATCGTTGACATTATTGGCATTACCCATCAGGAAGACTTTCAGGTCGTCCTTCATCCATCCGAACATGGCACGACCGGCATAACGGTCATGAGTGCCGGCAGCCAGATCGGTATTCAGCATGATACCCTTGTTCATACCAGGCTTGACACCAAAGTCGAGCACAGTCTCTTCCTCGCCGTCATCAATACCGCTTACACGAGCCAGGTCACTCTTTTGGTCGTAGGCTCTTACACGCTCTACTATATTGGCAGGCAGGTTCTTCATAGCGGTCTTGGTATCACCAACCATGAACTCTTTACCATCCACCATAATCTTCTTCACCTCTTTACCATTGATCGTAATCTTGCCGTCATCGTCAACCTGCGCACCTGGCAGTCGCTTTACCAGTTCCTCAACCACGGAGCCTTCAGGGGTACGGAAGGCAGCAGCATTATAGACAAAGGTATCGGCCTTCAGCGTCACCTTGGCAGCCTGACCTGTCACCGTTGCACCCTGCAACATCACGGCATCAGGTTGCATGTGAACCTTACCCAAAGCAACATCCTTGTCAGTTGACACCGTGATACGTTTGGTATAGGGTTTATAGCCAACACTGGTTATTTGGACGATATACTTGCCCGCAGCAGGAGCCTTCAGGTGGAAATGTCCATCAAGGTTAGTGAGGGCACCAGCCACAAATGTGCTATCCGTTTTCAACAACCGGATACTGGTCTGTGCCATTGGTTCCTGAGTGTCGCTTTCCATGACGGTTCCCGTCACATTACGCTGTGCCATAGCCAGCGTTACTACCAGCATCAAAAGTAAAAAGAGTGTTAATCGTTTCATCTTTATCATCAATATTACGAAAATTAAGACGTGTGTGTGTTGGAAAAGTTTAAAGAAAACTAAAGAAATTTAGGGTTAAATCGACAATTATCCCATATTTTATATACTAATTCCGTAATTTTTAATTAATTTTGCACCCGAAAATCATGGACCGACAAAAAGTAGTCATATCAAAAGACCTGCAAAAGGCACTATCGGAAGCCATTGCGGAGTGTAAGCACGACAAGTTGTTTGTACTGGTTGACGAGACCACCAAGCAGCTCTGTTTGCCTTTGATTGCAGGTTTTGGCTGCATGCAGGAGGCCCAGTGCATCGTCATTGGAGCCACAGACACCCATAAGACACTTGACACGCTGAGCCATGTATGGGCTGAATTGCAGCGCATGGGAGCCACCCGCCATTCTCTCCTTATTAATCTGGGAGGAGGCATGGTAACCGATTTGGGTGGCTTTGCAGCCTCAACCTTCAAGCGTGGACTGGCCTACATTAACATTCCCACTACGCTCTTGTCGATGGTCGATGCCTCTGTCGGTGGAAAGACGGGTATCAACTTCGGAGGACTGAAAAACGAGATAGGCGTATTCAACAATGCCAACTGCGTCATTCTTGATACGACATTCCTTCGTACCATGGATGCAGAGAACCTGCTTTCCGGCTATGCAGAGATGCTGAAACACGGACTGATTAGCAATGAACAGACGTGGGCAGAACTGCTAAACCTAGACTTGAACGACTTAGACAAACTGGGGGATTTGGTAGAAAAGAGTGTTGCCGTCAAGCAGCGCATCGTCATAGAAGACCCCACGGAACATGGCATCCGTAAGGCGCTCAATCTGGGACATACCGTAGGACATGCCTTTGAGTCATTGGCTTTGGAGCGCAAGCCTGTCCTACACGGCTATGCAGTAGCCTACGGACTGGTTGTCGAACTCTACCTCTGCTGCGTGAAGACAGGATTTCCTCAAGACAAGATGCGCCAGACCGTCGGCTTCATCAAGGAAAACTACGGACGGATGCCCATCACGTGCGATGACTATCCCAAACTGATAGAACTGATGCACCACGACAAGAAGAACGTGGGAACAGACATCAACTTCACCCTATTGGGAGGTATCGGCGATATCCGTATCAACCAGACAGCCACGGAAGAGGAAATCAAAGAAGCACTGGACTTCTATCAAGAATATTAGCAAAACTACTACCTATTTAAATTACTAATAACCAATTGGTGGGGGTTATCCGTGAGGATGATCCCCATTTTTCTGCGCTAAACGCTCAGCCTCTGCACGGGCTGGCTTGCCGGTTTCCGTCAAAGGCAGACGGTCAACCGACAGAAAACGATGCGGTTGCCAGTATTTGGGCAATACCCTCTGGCACACCGTCTTTGCCTCATCGAGGTTTCCACCTTCCATCAGCAAGACCACCGTTTCACCCAATCGCTCGTCTCTCGCACGCGTTATTATATAAGGTATAGAGAGATGAGGTCGCAGCATGCGCTCTACCTCCTCCATCTGTATCTTGACTCCTCCTGAGCAGATCACATTGTCCTTACGTCCCAAGATGCGGAATTGTTGAGTTGACAGTTCAGCAATGTCGTTGGTCACCAACTTCCCATCATGTACAGCAGGTGCCTCAATCACCAGGCAACCCTCTTCCGTTTGCGATAGCGTCACACCCTCAAAAGGAGTGTACCAACTGCTGGCCGTAGGACCATTAAGTCGTCGTAAGGCAATATGTGAGAGGGTTTCCGTCATACCATAGGTACTCCAGATAGCATTTGGAAAGTCCTTTAAGGCTTCTTCCAAACGCTCGTCAATGGCACCCCCTCCGATAAGCAGATGACGGATTTGCCTCAGCCGGGATGGATGCTGGTGCAACAGATTCCACACCTGTAGTGGTACCATTGCAGCCAAATCGACCATTCCCTCCCACTCAGGACAGCCGTTGGGTTCTATGGTGACCAGCTTCATACCTCGCTCCAATGCCCGCACCACCATCATCTTGCCTGCAATATAATCTGTTGACAGACACAGTAAAGCAGTATCTCCATGCTTCAATCCCAGGAAGTTACAAGTGATGCGCGCCGAATTCATCATCCTGCGCTTCTCCACCCTCATCCGCTTGGGCTCCCCAGTACTTCCGCTGGTCTTCACCTCAACATAGGGCGAATCGTTGTTCCACTCTTCCAAAAACCTCTCCACTTCTCACTTTTCACTGTTCACTGTTCACTAGCGAAGCGTTTCACTCTCCACAGCTGATCTCCCCTTATCTCCAACGGCATCGGGATATTGTCTGTAAAGAGCTGTCCTGTGCCCAGTCCCTGGGGCATCTTGATATGATTACCATAGATATCGCTACACAACTGGGCTATGGCATTCAGTCCGATATTACTCTCCAATGCTGAAGTTATCCAGGAACCAATGCCCATATCGCGGGCAATGTCCACCCACTCCCTGACACCCATCATACCACCATGTAGCGACGGTTTGAGGATAATGTACTGCGGCTTAATGATGTTCAGCATCTGTCGTTTCTGGTCTGGGTCATTCACACCTATCAGTTCCTCGTCCAAGGCAATAGGCAGAGGAGACTCACGACACAGTTCCGCCATGTTGCCCCACTGGCCAGCCTTGATGGGTTGCTCGATGGAGTGTAACGCATACTGCGACAACAGTTCCAGTTTATACAGCGCCTCCTCAAACGGGAATGCACCATTGGCATCTACACGCAGTTCTACGTCAAGACGACTAAACCGGCTGCGTATATTTTTAATCAGTTCCAACTCAGAGTCAAAGTCAATGGCTCCGATTTTCAGCTTCACACAACGGAAACCCTGTTTCAGTTTCTCCTCGATACGCTGTTGCATCTCGTCAAACGTTCCCATCCACACCAGTCCGTTGATGGGAATGCCTACCTCGCCTCGGCTGAATGCGGTGTTGAAACGAGTGAAAGCGGTTTCGAGTCCAAAGAGCATGGAAGGATAGTCGCGCATGGCCTCATAAGGAATCTCACCAGTCTTCTCTACTTCCCTGCAAAAACGGGCTAACACCTCAGCATAATTGGGAATATCGTCACAGCTCAGTTGTGGCAGTGGGGCACACTCCCCTACTCCGACTACGTCGCCGTCTGTCACCGTCACCAGCCAGATTCTACGCGTGGTATATACCCCACGGCTCGTACCAGCAGGCTGTTTAAAATGGAGCGTGCGCTCCTCAATGGCTATCTTCATGGTATCTTAGGATACTTGTCAAAATCGGGTTTACGCTTCTCGAGGAAAGCATGACCACCCTCTTGAGCCTCGTCTAGGAAATAATAAAGCATAGTGGCATCGCCAGCCAACTGTTGTATGCCAGCCTGTCCGTCAAGTTCGGCATTGAGGCCAGCCTTAATCATACGCAGGGCAATGGGCGAGCGCAGCATCATCTCCTCAGCCCATGCAACACACTCATCTTCCAGCTGGTCCAGGGGAACCACCTTGTTCACCATCCCCATCTCTTCGGCTTCTTTAGCTGTATATTGGCGACACATAAACCAGATTTCGCGGGCCTTCTTCTGTCCCACGATGCGAGCCAGATAGCTGCTTCCGAAACCCGCATCAAACGAGCCCACCTTAGGACCCGTCTGTCCGAAGATGGCATTCTCCGAAGCAATGGTCAGGTCGCACACCAAGTGCAGCACATGACCACCCCCGATGGCATAGCCGTTCACCATTGCAATCACAGGCTTGGGCAGACGACGAATCTGCATCTGCACGTCCAGCACACTCAGACGGGGCACTCCCTCGTCGTCGATATAGCCACCACGACCCTTCACGTGCATGTCGCCACCCGAGCAGAAGGCATGCTTCACATCCGTCAGTTTCTTACCCTCTGGCACCTCCGACATTGCACCTGTCAGCAGCACCACACGGATCTGCTGCATCTCCCTGCACAGCGCAAACGCCTGGCTCAGCTCCAGCGTTGTCTTAGGTGTAAACGCATTGCGATAGCGGGGACGGTTGATGGTAATCTTGGCTATTCCATGATACTCTTCGAAGCGAATCTCTTCGAACTTACGAATCTCTTTCCATTGTCTTTTTTCCATAGTCTTCTCCTTTTTTGCTGCAAAGATAGCAAAAATATAACAAAAATGATTATCTTTGCAAGCAAAATACCTATTACTATGTTACAGATACGCTGCAAGAACAACAACGTGACCAAGAGTTTCCCTGAAGGAACCTCCCTGTTGGACGTCTATCAGGAGTTTGCCGACGAGATTAAACTGCCCTACCCCGTAGTCTCTGCCAAAGTAAACAATGCCTCGGAAGGTCTGAAGTTCAGGCTTTTCCAGAACCGCGACGTAGAATTTCTGGATGCCCGCGAGGGCAGTGGCCATCATGTCTATGTACGTTCGCTGTGCTTCCTTCTCTACAAGGCCACCCAGGATATCTTCCCCGGTTCGAAACTTTTCATTGAGCACACCATATCGCGTGGTTATTACTGTAACTTCAAGAAGAAGAACAATGAACCACTCGCCGAGGGTGATGTAGAGCGCCTCAGCCAACGCATGACGGAGATTGTGGGACTTGACATGCCCTTCCGTCGTAACGAGGCAACCAACGAAGAAGCCATCCGCGTATTTGCCGAACGTGGCTTTTACGACAAGGTAAAACTGCTGGAGACCAGTGGACAAATCTACAGCGACTACTACACTTTGGGCGACACCGCCGACTACTACTATGGTCCGCTGGTGCCCTCGGCAGGCTATCTGAAAGTATTCGGCCTGGAGCCCTACCACGACGGAATGCTGCTACGTGTACCCGACTGGAACGACCCCACCCGTCTGGCAGAGAAGGTGGATATGCCCAAGACCTACGAGATGTTCCGCGAAAAGACACGTTGGGACATCATCATGCGCCTGTCCAATGCAGGCGACGTAAACAAGGCCATCCTCAAGGGGCATGCCTCCGAATTGATACAGGTCAGCGAGGCCCTGCAGGAGAAGAGGATTGTACAGATAGCCGAGGAGATAGACCGTCGCTACCATGCAGAGGAGAACCCCATCCGTCTGGTACTTATCACAGGTCCCTCGTCGTCTGGTAAGACCACGTTTTGCAAGCGTCTGAGCGTACAGCTGTTGGCTTGCGGTCTGCGCCCCCTGTCGTTCTCTACCGACGACTATTTCGTGAATCGTGTGGACACCCCGTTGCTGCCGAATGGCGACTACGACTTCGACAATATCGAGACTGTTGACTACCGTCTGATGGAAGACCACCTGACACGCCTGATGAATGGCGAACGTGTGGAGATTCCTGAATACAACTTCTCCACGGGAAAGCGCGAGTGGAACGGCAAGAAGCTCAAGCTGGCAGGCGACACGGTGCTCATCATCGAAGGCATTCATGCGCTGAACCCCCTGTTGACACAGAAGATAGACGACAGTCTGAAATACAAGATATACATCTCGGCACTGACCAGCGTCTCGCTCGATGACCACAACTGGATACCTACTCGCGACAACCGACTATTACGCCGTATCATCCGCGACTACAACAAGGGAGCCTTTACGGCCCAGCAGACGATAGCCCAGTGGAAGAATGTCTGTGAGGCCGAGGACAAATGGATATTTCCCTATCAAGAACGGGCCGATGCCATGTTCAACTCGGCGCTGAACATCGAGTTTGCCGTGCTTCGCACCCATGCCGAGATCATCCTTTCCTCCGTACCTCGTAACTGTCCGGAGTACTCCGAGGCCCATCGTCTCTTGAAGTTCATCCACTACTTCCTGCCCGTCAGCGACAAAGAAATTCCACCCACAAGCATCATGCGCGAGTTCGTGGGTGGAAGTAGCTTTAAGTATTAAATGAAGCGATAAGTTATTTTTCTTTTTCTTCTTTTATCTTTGCTTCGTAAGTGAAATCATTGTCAGTACCGCCTGTACCGTTTGTCTGGTGCCAACGGATGGTGAAGTTCGTGGTGATGCCACCTTCTTGAGCAGCAGCTTTCAGAATGCTGGTGTTCTTGTCGAAGATATCCTTCGACTTAGCAAACCAGGTACTGATCTCGTCCGTATTATCGGCTTTTTCGTGCTTCTCCTTTTGGGTGGCGAAGGTATTGTTGTTCCAGAAATACTGTGGCAGCTTTTGTGCCAGATAAGCCTCTGCCTTCGTATTGGTGGGCTCTATGGTCATTGCCCACTCCTGCTTGAAGCGTGGAGGACAGTTGATAGGCGACTTGAAATTATGCTCACTAGGTGTGGGGAAATATACCTCATGACAACTCCAGGCAGACTCATAATAGGACATCCATTTATCTACCGACTTGAAACGGGTGTTGAGTGTCACGGTGGAAGCATTACTCTGTACCTGCCATACCCAAGCATGCTCTACAGTACAGGTCTTGACGGAAATGTCCTTCAAGCCACTGTGCTTGGCGGTTCTGACAGTATTGAATTCGGCAATGGGATTGGCTGCCAAGTAATTAAATGACAACTTTCCATCGCTTGTGCTGGCAGTCACTGTGAGTTTCAGGTCAGGACTAAACCTAGACACAGAAGTGCCAAAGGTGCAACTTCCTGAAAGTTGCCCTATAGGACCATTCCCGTTGGCACCAACGCTAGCGCCTAGCGTGTACGAGAACGACTCGGCAACGGTTTCACCGCCTGATGTGCTATTCTTTGGTGTATAAGATGGCAACTCCGCTTTGATGTTATCCAAACTGCATTCTATATTCAGTTCGCTCATAAAAGGACCAAATAGTCTTTTCTCCAACTCTTGATACCAGGGCATTTTACTCTTATGAAGCTGCCAGTAATCACATTTAACGGGATTGTACCATTCACGCGCCTCAGAGGGTCCGCATTCCAGTTTGTCGTTCTCAGCAGTAACGCTAAGCTTTACGCAGTAGAAGTCACACTTCTTTTCTTCAGAATAGGCCGTCCAAATGTCATAGCGCAACTTGATAGGATGGTTCCAAATGCGGGTAGCGCCCGACTCTGAGGTGAAAGAGACCTTGTTGTTGGTACCATCCAGAATAATGGTCTGTGCTTTGGTCAGCGACTGTAATGCAACATTCTCACCAGCTCTATGGGCAATCATGGCACGAACCTGGGCTGCCTCGTCCACCGTGGTCTCTGGCTCGTCACTATTCAGCCATTCTGCCAGGTTGTCGGCTTTTTGACCGAAATAGTTGTCGTCCATGTTGTTGGGAACCTCTATTTCAATGGGATAGATATCAAATTCACCCTCCTTGTCTGCTTTCTCCACCTCCACATTCATGGTCTGCGTGGTGGCAACACCCTCACGATCGTTCATGCTGGCATAGAGGGTTTGTGCACGAAGGGCGATAATCTCGTAGCGGTCTTTCACATCGCCTTCTATCAGACCTTCAAACGGGTTTGAATCGCCCCAGTCAATGATGCGCTGAATAGCTTCTATAGGGAGGTTTTCAAATACTATCTCTGCTGCCTGGGAATTGGTACTAACGGTTTCGGAAACTTTTTTGCAGAAGGCATCTAACTCATCGAGAATAGGTTCGGTAAAAACGACGGTGCCATCTTTTGCCAATACACGGACGATGTTCAGATAGTCATCACTGGACAGCGACTTAATCTGCGAGGAGGGCATTATCACCACTCCAAGGTTCTGGTCTGTCAACTCAGCCTTCTTCGTGGCGCGGGCTACTACTGCCTTGCCTTCACCCGTATAGGTGGCATTGAAAACGTAAGTAGGGCGCTGGATGATCGTTGATAACTGGTCCTCAGTAGAATATTGAGGAAGATCTACATAAGTACTTTCTTCGTCGGAAGTTGCGGAGTTGTCTTCCTTCGTACATGAGGAAAACATGAGGCTACCGGTCAGCATAACGGCCATCGCCCCAAATAGATACTGTTTAAACTTCATATCAATAATGTTTAAATTTCCGACTACAAAGGTAAGGAAATTCTGGAAAGTATTGGCAGAACATCTTAATTTTAACAATTCCATCACACAAAGAAATACCAATCGAAAGATTTCCCCCTTTTTCTTTGTCGTTTCAAAAACTATCCCTATCTTTGCCGTGTAAAAAGCAAAAATGGATAAGTTTGAGTCTTAGTGAGATGAAACAGTTATATCATGCAGTAGCCTTTCTGGTCGTAGCCATCTGGGGCAGCACCTTCGTCTTCACGAAAATGTTATTGCTCAGCGGCCTCTCCCCTGCTCAGATTTTCACCCTACGTTTCATTATTGCCTATATCCTGCTGTTAGCCTACGAGTTGATTGTCAAGCACGCCAAATTCAGGCTTTTCTGTGTCTCACTGAAAGACGAACTGATGATGGCTCTGCTGGGTCTGACGGGAGGCTCGATGTATTTCCTGACGGAAAATGCTGCGATGCTCTATACCACAGCCACCAACACGTCGCTCATCGTCTGTACTTGTCCGCTTTTCGCCATGTTGCTCATAGGATTGGTCTTTCGGCAAAGCGAGCATTTCACGAAGATGCAGGTGGCAGGCTCGTTGATGGCTTGTGCAGGAATGGCAGCCGTCGTGATGAATGGTCATTTCGTGCTCCACCTTTCACCTTTGGGCGACCTGCTGGCTTTTTCCGCCTGCCTATGCTGGGCCGTTTACTCCCTGCTGATGAAGCCAGCCTCCATGTATTACGGCACCCTGCTGATTACCCGTAAGGTCTTCTTTTACGGACTCCTGACCATCATCCCCTACTATTGGTTTGTGCCTGGCTTCCCCTCTTTCGATGTCATCTTCAGCCATCAGATCATTTGGAGCATCCTCTTCCTGGGTGTCGTTGCCTCCATGCTTTGTTTCATCCTCTGGAACTGGGTCATCCGCAAACTCGGAGCTGTCGTTGCCACCAACTGGGTCTATTTCAACCCTGTCACCACCATTATCTTTGCCTGGTGGCTACTCAACGAGCAGATTACCCCCTGGTTCCTCCTCGGCACCGTCCTCATCCTTTCAGGCATGTATCTTTGCAGCCGCACATCCACAACAAATCACTGATTTTTGAAAATATTACAGTTCTTTTCTTCATCCTTCCCATTATTTTTATTATCTTTGCACAAAGATTTTAAACAAACAGGCAAAAACACTAAACCTATAAGATTATGAAACAATTATTTTCGTCACGCATGATGCGTATTTCTATGGTTATCGTATTGGCACTCGGTTCCTCTATAGAATCGAATGCCCAGTTTGGTGGACTACTGAACGCTGCTAAGCGGAAAGCCAGCAAAGCCATCAGTGACAAAGTGAGCAACACAACCAGTAAAGCATCGGAGGGCTCAGTTGTCAGTCTGTACTATGCCAGTGGCAATCCGATGGGAGAATGGAACCCCAGTACACGCCAGTACACTCAGATGGCCAAGGTAGGCAATGAGTACAAACGGGGGCATGTTTACACTTTCGAAAAAGACGGATCTGTAACAGTTGACAACGGACGCCGTATTGGTGAGATTCTGGAAGACGGCACGATGAATACTGCCCAGACGCAGAACATCAAGTTTAATGCGCAGACTGGCGAGGTAACCCGCAACGGAGAATGGTATGGTAAAATGGGCGATGACAACGGCTTGTACCTCTTCAACGACAAGATGGGGTGGTCCAATAATCCTATGGACAAACAGATACAGGCATTCATCCTCTTTAACCTCATTGCCGACAACGAGCTGCTCGATAAGTATAAGCAGAAATATGACGAGAAAGTGAAATTCAACAACGAGATGCGCCAGCAGCAGATAGCCAACGCCAAGGCCGATGCAGCCTCACGCACCGTAGCTGCTCCCGTAACGAACGCCAAGGCCGATGCAGCAGCCTCACGCACCGGAGGTGCTTCCGTAACGTTGTGGAAGGGTGGCAGTGTCGCAGGCGAAATTCGTAGCAACAACCAAGTATGGATTAGTGGCTCTAATCGAGGCAAGATTGAGAGCAACGGCGATATCTGGGTAGGCGGCAGCGTAGCTGGTCAGATTCTCTCCAATGGCGACATCAGGAAAGGTGGTTCCATCATTGGCAAGGTAGATGGAGGCAGGGTATGGCAGAACGGCTCCGTCATTGGTGAGATCCGCCAGAATGGTGATGTCGTAAAGAACGGTTCGGTGATAGGTCGTGCTGAGGGAATGAAAGATGCCCGTGCCGTTGCCGTTGTATTCTTCTATGGCTTCTTCAATCTTTAATTCTCATTCTATTTCAGCGTTTCACAAAAAGTCTATCGAATGACTTTTTTACCATTTTGGATATAAAGAGTGTGAGCAGGTAGCGATTCCAGACGGCGGCCCAGCAGGTCGTAGTACTGTCCCACGGTCTTGGACTACTCGCTGAGCGGTTGACGCACGGACGACGGACCCTCGGGATTGACTATCTTCTCATACTCAGCACGGGCTTTCTGGAGCTGCTCCTGTATGAATTAGCGTGGGGTATTCCACAATAAGCGTAGGTTATTGGAAAATAAGCGGGGGTTATTGTGACACAGGGGGGCTTCATGACAATGAATGGTAATAAGTATGTAAGGCAGTCTGGTCATCAACGGGATTGGTGAAGACTTCGAGCAACACGGGGGTATCGCTATCTTTATTTAATAAGGTGGCGATGCCCTTTTGCATTTCCTCCATGTTCGTAGCTTTGAGATAGGTCACATGATTCTGCTGGCAGATTCCCTCGGCAGAGGTATGGTGCGCTGCAGCAACGAGCTTATCGCGGGCAGGGCTTTGCTCCAGTCCTGGCAGCATATTGAAGATGCCGCCCCTGCCGTTATTCAACAACAGGATGCGCAGGTTGCCGCGAAGGTTCTGGTTCCACAGGGCATTCTGGTCGTAGAAGAAGCTGAGGTCGCCGATAACGCAGAACACCTTGTCGTCCGTAACGCAGGAGAAACCTGCTGCTGTGCTGAGCGAGCCCTCGATGCCATTGACACCCCGATTGCAGAACACGGGATGCTCGGCGTAGATATTTGCCAGACGGATGGCGCTACTGTTAGCGTAATGAGAGGAACATTGAACATTGACCATTGAACATTGAACATTGACCATTGAACATTGACCATTGAACATTGAGCATTGGGATTCGAAGTACTTCACGGCAGCCATCTGGGAATAGACAGGTTGGTAGGCTACGGCTTGTGAATGGATGCGACGGACAAGTTCGTCCCACATCTGAACAAAGGGATGCGGCTGGTCTTCCAACAGGAAACGGATATGGTCAGCCACCACCTCACCATCGCCTACAATGACATGAGTCAGATTCATGAACGTATCGTTCACTTCGCCCGTCTCATTGACCACCCATGTCTCCTTGGCCATGCGCAGAAAACGTTTCAAGCGTTTGCTGACAATAGAGCCTCCAATATATAGCACGAGATCAGGAACATAGCGCTCGTCGTCCTGCACCAAGAGCACAGCCTCGTCAAGATGCGGATTCAAAGGCTGACCCGTAATCAGCATCGGACGCTTGGACTGCATGAACATACGACCCAGATGAGCCAGCGTAGTGGGCTGGATGTCTGCTGGCAGACACTCTATCTTACGCTCCTTGGGCAACGCTGAGACAGAGAAGTCGAAGAGGGGTTCGGTAATGGGGACATTGATGTGTACTGGGGCGTGGCGCACCATCAGGGCCTCGTTCACGAGCCGGTTGCAATACCAACGCGTGTTGTCATCATGAGGCTCAGGCAGGGAGACCGCCTTGCGGACAAAACGTCCGAGGGCATCAGGCTGAGGCAGGGTCTGTCCGTCCAACTGGTCTATCCACTGCTGGGGACGGTCTGCCGAGATGACGACAAGGGGGATATGCTGATAATAAGCCTCAGCCACAGCAGGAGCGAGATTGAGCAAGGCAGTACCACTGGTGACACAGACGGCAATGGGTTCACGAAGGCACTGGCTCATGCCCAAGGCATAGAAGCCTGCACTCCGCTCGTCGGTAACGGGATAGCACTGGATGTCAGGACACTCGTTGAGGTTATGCACAATGGGTGCATTGCGACTGCCTGGACAAACCACCGCATGACGGATGCCATGAGCCACGAGCAGAGCCGTCAGTATGTTGACGTTTTCTTTATTGCTATACATTATTATATATGATATGACGCATGGTGTCAAGTTTCGTTTCCGTTTCCTGCCACTCCTGTTCCTCCACACTGTCCTTCAGCAGTCCACCACCGGCATAGAGGCGATAAGCATCGCTGAACAGCTGCATACAACGCAGGGTGACAAAAAGGTTGGTCTGCCCATTCAAGAACAGCGAGCCCATGAAACCACTGTAATAGGAGCGGTCGTGATGCTCGTGCTGCAAGATGAAGCGGAAAGAGGCCTGCTTGGGAAGTCCGCAGACAGCGGGTGTGGGATGAAGTGCATGCAACAGGGCACCCACAGATGTATGGTCAGGCAACGAGAAACGGAAATCGCTGCGAAGATGAGCCAGATGGCCCGCACGAGCCGTACGAGGACCTTCCTCCGTAAAATCGTGGGTGAACTGTTCCAGCTGATGAGTGATGTAGGTGGCAACAAAACGCTGTTCCTGGATATTCTTGTCGCTCCAACGCAGGTCGTCCTCGTATTTCATGGTACCAGCCAGCGCTATGGTCTGCCACTGGTGCCCATCGCCAGCCAAGAGAATCTCCGGAGTCGAAACCAGCCAGAGCCCGCTCTGAGGTGTATAGACCAGGGTTATCATCATTCTGGGATAATGGTCACAGGCACGCTGAAACAACTGCATCGGCGTTTCTTCACCCGTCCGCGGAATGACAATGCTGCGCGAGAGAACCAACTTCTGGAAGTCGCCATTACACAGGTGGGCATGGAAATTGGCAAAGTCCAGATGATAGTCTGTATTGATATTGGTTTCCAACCTGTCCAAGACATCAAATTCCTTCAGTTCCTCCAGGTTGTCCAGCGTTTCCAGGTTCTCCACCACCCTATCCGCCCTGATCAACAAGATAGGATGCTCTGCCGATGGTGCAAACGGAGCCATGACAAAGCCCTGCTGACCAGTCAGTTCATGACAGGACGAGAACTCCTTCGGCTCTCCCTCGGTCTGCACCACCAACGTACATTTTTTCTCGTACGGCAGACGGAACAAAGCAAAACTGTTCATCATTTCCTTTGACGGATAATAAAGTTAGTCACTCTGACCGTGGAAATCAAGTTGTCTGCACTATCCTTGATGTCCACCTGCCAGACATGTAACATCCTGCCTTTGTGCTGCAACCGCCCATAGGCCGTCACGGTGTCGCCTTCACCCACAGCCTTCACATGGCTGCCACTCACCTCAATGCCCACACAGGCACAACCAGGACATAGCGACGAAGAACCCACACCTGCCAGATTCTCTGCCAGTGCCAACGAGGCACCGCCACTGAGGAATCCAAAGGGCTGTCTGTTACGCTCGTCAACTTTCATCTTAGCCATACAAGTATCGTCCTCGGGTGTGGAAATAAACTCCATCCCGAGGGCTGTACTTAAATTGGGCTTAGCATCTATGATTGCCTTTATCTTTTCTACATTCATATAAATAGTGAGTATTCCTTCACCTCCCAGGCCAATACACTTGCACCCAGCAGGTTACGCTCATGGTCGTTCAACGTGGAAAGGATGAACTTCACCTTACCTCTTATATTATGGAACACATGTTCCTCAAAAACCTGATTGGCAGGTTCCAGTATCCATTTGCCAGCATGTGAGACAATGCCTGTGAATATGACTGCTTCAGGATTCAATATGGAGCAATAGTTTGCCAGTCCTATGCCCAGCCAATGACCTGTGCGACGATACACCTCTATCGCCAGTTCGTCACCCTGATTGCAGAACTCCGTTATCATGCGGGGTGTCAGATGCTCTTCCTCCCTCATCTTCGAGGGCTTATCGCTTTCTGCCATCACCTCTGAAGCCGTGCGCAAAATACCCTTGCTGGCTGTATATGCCTCCAAACAGCCCAGATTGCCACAACCACACAGGCGTCCGCTATGATCCACACAGGTATGGCCAATCTCGCCGGCAAAACCATCGTTTCCCAAATGGGCCATGCCATTTCCGAAAAAACAGCTGCCCATGCCGCTGCCCAGCGAGATAACCACAAAGTCACGCATACCATGAGCAGCACCGAAAACATGCTCGCCCATAGCCATCACATGAGCGTTATTGCCCAAAGCCACAGCCAGTCCCAATCGGTCGCGCAACATAGCAGCCAAAGGTATGACGCCCTTCCAAGGCATATTCGGAGAGTTTTCTATACATCCCGTACGAATATTAGCACTTGGTGAAGCAATGCCCACGGAGCGTACTGACTCATATCCTCCGTTTCTATCCATGAGATTCATGAGATGTTCACAGAGCACGGCTACATAATTGCCTATGTCCGAATATTCGGAGGTGGCAAAATCGCAGGTGGCTATTAAGTTTCCTCGAATATCAATAATGGCACAGGTAGTCTTGTCAACAGTAATATCCACCCCCAGCACACGTGTCTTAATATTGTCTATAATCATAAGTAGCTTTAAACTATAGTTTGCGACAAAATTATACATTATTCTTCAATCTGCCAAATATTTTGATTGTTTTCATGGAGGAAAGGTATAAAAAACATAAAAAATCCTTTGTTTTGTTCTCGCTTATTCGTACCTTTGCACAGAAATTATATAGTTGAAGAAAAAATGAATGTTTTAGAACTCAGTGAACAAGAGATTGGCAGACGCGAAAGTCTGCAGCAGTTGCGCCAGATGGGCATTAACCCATATCCCGCAGCAGAATTTCCCGTAAATGCTTGGAGCACAGATATCTTTAATGATTTTGAAGACCTGCCCGTCATCGGAAAAGATGAAGACGGCAACGATATTCGCGAGACTGCCACACCTGAGAACAGCCGCATGGTAAGCATTGCAGGCCGCATCATGAGCAAGAGCATCATGGGTAAGGCCGCATTTGCCAAGTTGCAAGACTCAAAGGGTCGCATTCAGGTATATGTACAACGCGACGCCATCTGTCCTGGCGAGAACAAAGACCTCTACAACATTGTTTTCAAGAAGTTGCTGGACTTGGGTGACTTCATCGGTGTGAAAGGTTACGTATTCCGCACCAAGACGGGCGAAATCAGCGTTCACGTCATGGAGATGACCGTGCTGAGCAAGAGTCTGAAGCCACTGCCCGTGGTAAAGACCGATGCCGACGGCAAGGTATATGACGCCTTCGACGACCCCGAGTTGCGCTATCGTCAGCGCTACGTGGACCTCATCGTCAACGCTGGCGTCAAAGAAACCTTCCTCAAGCGCGCCACCATCATCCGCACCCTGCGCAACATCCTGGACAATGCAGGCTATACCGAGGTTGACACCCCTATCCTACAGAATATCGCAGGCGGTGCTTCGGCACGCCCATTCATCACCCACTTCAATGCCCTCAATCAGGACATGTACATGCGTATCGCCACTGAGCTCTATCTGAAGCGCCTCATCGTAGGTGGTTTCGAGGGCGTTTACGAGATGGGTAAGAACTTCCGCAACGAGGGTATGGACAAGACTCACAACCCAGAGTTCACCTGCATGGAGCTCTACGTGAGCTACAAGGACCTGCTTTGGGGTATGACCTTCACCGAGAATATGCTGGAGCAGATTTGTACGGCTGTCAATGGCAAGCCCGAGGTTGAGATTGATGGCAACATCATCTCGTTCAAGGCTCCATTCCGCCGTCTGCCTATCCTCGATGCCATCAAGGAGAAGACTGGTTTCGACTGCGATGGCAAGACCGAAGAGGAGATTCGTGCCTTCTGTCTCTCAAAGGGCATGGATGTCGATGAGACTATGGGTAAGGGTAAGCTCATTGACGAGCTCTTTGGCGAGTTCTGCGAGGGCACCTTCATCCAGCCTACCTTCATCACCGACTATCCCGTGGAGATGTCGCCCCTCACCAAGATGCACCGTTCTAAGCCAGGACTCACCGAGCGTTTCGAGCTGATGGTGAATGGTAAGGAGTTGGCTAACGCCTATTCTGAGCTGAACGACCCCATCGACCAGGAGGAGCGTTTCGTGGAGCAGATGAAGCTTGCCGACAAGGGCGACGACGAGGCTATGATTATCGACCAAGACTTCCTGCGTGCCCTGCAGTATGGTATGCCTCCAACGTTCGGTATCGGTATTGGTATCGATCGTCTGGTCATGCTGCTCACCGGAAAGTTTGCCATTGGCGAGGTGATGTTGTTCCCACAGATGAAGCCCGAGAAGAAGATTCCTCAGAGCACGGTAGCCGAATGGGCCGAAGTGGGTGTTACCGAGGAGTGGGTTCCCGTATTGCGCAAGGCTGGCTTTAACCTTGTCCAGAACATCAAGGACGAGAAAGCCCAGGGCTTGCAGCAGAAGATTGGCGACATCGTGAAAAAATATAAGTTGGAAATGACCAAGCCGTCAGTGGACGATATACAAAAGTGGATAGACAAGGCTAATGTATGATTGTGGACGCATAGCAATCATTGGCGGAGGTTCGTGGGCTACAGCCATTGCCAAAATCGTGGTGGGACACACTCACCACATTGGCTGGTATATGCGCAGGGACGACCGCATTGAGGATTTCAGAAGACTGGGACATAACCCTGCCTACCTGATGAGTGTCCATTTCAACATTGATGAGATCTATTTCTCGTCAGACCTAAACAAAATCGTACAACAGTATGATACCTTGGTGTTCGTCACACCTTCACCTTACCTGAAAAGCCACCTAAAGAAACTGAAGACGCGTCTGCGCGACAAGTATATCGTGACAGCCATCAAGGGTATTGTGCCCGATGAGAACCTGATATGTTCGGAATATTTCCATCAGGTTTACGATGTACCTTATGAGAACTTGGCATGTATCGGCGGACCTTCACATGCTGAGGAGGTGGCCTTAGAACGACTGAGCTACCTGACTGTGGGATGTGCCGACCGGGAAAAGGCAGAAGCATTTGCCGAGGTCTTGACCAGTGAATACATTAAGACCAAGACATCGACCGACGTGATTGGCATTGAATATTCCAGTGTGCTGAAGAATGTCTATGCCATTGCTGCCGGTATCTGCAACGGACTGAAATTCGGCGACAACTTCCAGGCTGTGCTGATAGCCAACGCCGTCCAGGAGATGGCCCGGTTCCTGAAAGTGGTACACCCTATTGAGCGTAACATTGCAGACAGTGTTTACCTTGGCGACCTGCTGGTAACGGGCTACAGTAACTTCTCAAGAAACCGCACCTTCGGTACGATGATTGGCAAGGGATATAGTGTCAAGTCGGCACAGATAGAGATGGAAATGATAGCAGAGGGGTATTTCGGTACGAAGTGTATGAAGGAGATAAACCGTCACTGCCACGTGAACATGCCTATTCTGGATGCTGTCTATAACATCTTGTACGAGCGCATATCGCCACAAATTGAAATCAAGCTTTTAACAGATTCTTTCCGATAAGACAAACTATAAATTATTATGAACAACATTAAACTTAACATCACAAAGGCTGCTTGCTTCCTCGAGGCAGGCGCAGTAAAGGCTTTTGAGCCTAAGGTAAAAGCCGCTCAACAGGCTTTAGAAAACGGGACATGCCCTGGTAATGACTTCTTAGGATGGTTGCATCTGCCCAGCAGCATCACCCCACAGTTCCTGGACGAGATACAGGCAGTAGCTAACACCCTGCGCGAAAAGTGCGAAGTAGTGGTAGTTGCTGGTATCGGCGGTTCGTATCTGGGTGCACGTGCCGTCATTGAGGCATTAGGCAATTCATTTGCATGGCTCATTCAGGACAAGAAGAATCCCGTCATTCTCTTTGCCGGCAACAACATCGGTGAAGATTATCTGTCAGAGATGACAGAATACCTGAAGGATAAGAAGTTTGGCGTTATCAACATTTCAAAGAGTGGTACGACAACGGAAACTGCCCTGACCTTCCGTCTGCTCAAGAAGCAGTGTGAGGCTCAGATGGGTAAGGAAGCTGCCAAGGATGTGATTGTCGCCGTAACGGATGCCAAGCGTGGTGCTGCCCGTACTTGCGCTGACAAAGAGGGTTACAAGAGTTTCATTATCCCCGACAACGTAGGTGGACGTTTCTCTGTGCTCACACCGGTAGGTCTGCTTCCCATTGCCTGTGCTGGTTTCGACATCAAGGCACTCGTTCAGGGTGCTGCCGACATGGAGAAAGCCTGTGGCAAGGATGTGCCCTTTGAGGAGAACCCTGCAGCCCAGTATGCTGCAGTACGCAACGGACTCTATGGTGCTGGCAAGAAGATTGAAATCATGGTGAACTACCAGCCTAAGCTGCACTTCTTCTCTGAGTGGTGGAAACAACTCTACGGAGAGAGTGAGGGCAAGGACAAGAAGGGAATCTTCCCCGCCTCATGTGACTTCACGACCGACCTGCACTCCATGGGTCAGTGGATTCAGGATGGCGAACGCACCATTTTCGAAACGGTCATCAGCATTGAGAAGCCCAACCGCAGCCTGCTCTTCCCCAACGACGAGGAAAACCTGGACGGTCTGAACTTCCTGGCTGGCAAACGGGTGGACGAGGTTAACAAGATGGCTGAGCTGGGTACTCGTCTGGCTCATGTGGACGGTGGTGTACCCAATATCCACGTCGCTGTTCCTGAGTTGAACGAATACTATATTGGCCAGCTCATTTACTTCTTCGAGATTGCCTGTGGCATCAGCGGTAATATCCTGGGTGTAAACCCATTCAACCAGCCTGGTGTAGAGGCTTACAAGAAGAACATGTTTGCCCTGTTGGACAAGCCTGGCTATGAGGCTGACAGCAAGGCTATCAAGGCACGCCTTGAGAGTGAAAAGTAAATAGTGAATAGTGAATAATTTACTACTGCATTGAAGTGAAAGAAGTTATTCAGCAATATTTAGAGAAGCACGGTTTTGAGCGGTTTAGCCCTAAAGCCGTGCTTTTCGATATGGATGGGGTCATCTACGACTCGATGCCCAACCACTCGTTGTCATGGCATGAAGCAATGGCTGACTTTGGACTGGAGATGCCTCTCAGTGGTGCTTATGAATATGAGGGCATGAGGGGCGTAGAGACCATCAAGAAGTTGGCCAGACAGCAATGGAAACGAGAGATCAGCGAGAAAGAGGCGCAGAAGATGTATGCCCACAAATCGGAAGTCTTTTCAGCCTGCAAGCCAGCAGAACTCATGCCTGGCATTAAGGAACTGATGGAACAGATAAAGACCTGGGGACTGAAAATATGCGTTGTGACAGGTAGCGCCCAGCATGTACTGCTAGATAAGTTGGAAAGTGACCTCAAAGGTCTGGTGACCAAGGACTTGATGGTAACAGCCTTCGACGTGAAGCATGGCAAGCCTGCACCAGAGCCTTATCTGAAAGGGATGGAGAAATGTGGCATCAACCCTTGGGAGGCAATCGTTGTCGAAAATGCCCCATTGGGTGTAAGAGCTGCCGTTGCAGCCCATTGCTTTACCATCGCTGTCAACACGGGCCCATTACCTGACGAGATGCTCGCCGATGAAGGTGCAAACCTTATCTTCCCCCGCATGACAGCACTCAGCGAGGAATGGCAAAACATCATGAAAGGCTTTAAAGGGGAGGAATAACTTATATCTCGTCCTCGTCCAGTGAATCGGCTTTCTCAACGTTATTGGTATCCATCTGTACATCGCGTTTAATGACCAGATTGCCCATTCGCGACAAACGGATGACCATAGGAATGTATTCATCGGTCTGCGGATGACCCACACTGGCTGCAAATACCAACCAGTCACCATCAACCTTGTCAAACACCAGACCTTCAAAAAGTCCCGTTTTACGGAAATCGTCATCCAAATAGGAATTCAAGTCTTTTTTGGTAAACGAGCGAGAAAAAAATACCGAACCGTCCGAACGTGAGACAGCAACGGTAAAGATATTGTCTACGTACTTCTGTCCATTCTCATCCTTCACCATAGACAGCGAATCTGCAGGACGACGATTGATGGCCACATGATAGGTCTTGCCAATCCATTCCACATCACGATCGTCGGTATATTCCTGCATGGAAATAGGAGCCTTTGGCTTCACTTTTTCCACCTTAGGTGCTATGATATCCTCACTTTTTTTCTTACCTCCACAGGCTGCCAATAATGTCAATACTATGCAGCACAAGGCTATCACGGGAATTCGTTTCATATCTTCTTTTTCTTAATTTGCTGACAAAAGTACGAAAAAACCTTGAAACCCACAAGAAATTAGGGCAAAAATGAAACGCCCCGTCATCCGACGAGACGTTCAAAAAAGATAAGCACGCTTGCTTTTTTTAAAAAACACTATGTTAACCTAAATCACTATGATGTTTAACTTATTAATATGTTGAGAATTGTGTTGGTTTCTCTCTTCTTGTCAATTTGACGTAAAAGAAAGGTAAAAGTTTAAAGGAATAACAAAAAAAAATTAGTTTTGCATACATTTTGGTATTTTATTAGTATCTTTGTAGGCAATAATTCAATATAATGAAACTATTTCTGTATTTTTTTCTCCTAATAGGAGCCATTAGCGTTACAGCATCCTGCAGTAGCGAGCAGACCGAGAATACGGAGGCTGTGGTAACAGACACCGTTCCTTCATTGGTCATCCAGATTCAGAAAACTTCCAGGCTCTATACCACCGAATATCATATCCACAAGATAGTAACTCACGACGATGTAGTGAGACTGAAAGGCAACTTCCTCAGCAAGGACTTCGATGTGGAACTGCCTCTGGGTGAAAGAAAGATAGCCATTCCCATGGATGCCACCTTAAAGGCTTATATTGACTTTGCGGATTTCTCAGAAAAGAATATCGAGCGACACGGGGATAACATCACCATCCTGTTGCCCGACCCGAAAATCACGCTGACCAGTTCGAAGATTAACCAGAAGGAGATAAAGGAATATGTAGGACTGACCCGCTCGCACTTTACCGACAAGGAACTGACCAACTATGAGCAACAAGGCAGAAAAGCCATTCTGAATAATATTCCGAACATGGGACTCATCCAGGCCGCCCAAGAGAATGCGGCAAGGGTACTTGTTCCCATGATAACCCAGATGGGCTATCAAGAGGAGAACATCACGATAGCCTTCCGCAAGAACCTCAGCATCCAGCAATTGATTAACTCAAGTATTGAAAAGCAATGAATCGGACCGTCAAATATAGTCAGTATCTCTTCGTAGCCATTGTCGCACTTTGCCTAGTCATCTGGCTGACAGTATCGTTTAAGAAGACCGAGGTCAGCGTGGACGTAGACCAGAAGATTAATGTGACACCCGAACAGATAGAGAGTATCAAGGCCATTGGCGAATGGGAGTTTCTGTCGATTGCCGACGAAGAGATGGTGGACACCATGCGCAAGGGCATCTTTTCCGACGACCACTTGGTGCGCATCTACTATGGTACCGTTCGTTTGGGTATCAACATGCACCAAGTAGAACCCGGATGGATCAACACATCGGGCGACAGCATCGAGGTGACTCTGCCAAAGATTGGACTGCTGGACCGCGACTTCATTGACGAGGCACGCACCCAGAGTTTCCATGAAAGTGGGCGCTGGAAGGCTGCAGACCGAGAAGCCATGTACCGTAAGGCTTACAAGAAGATGCTGAAGCGCTGTGTGACACCTGAGAACATCAAGAGCGCCAAGCATAATGGAGAGGAACAATTCCGTCAAATCATGAAGTCGATGGGTTATGAGCACATCGCTATCAAATGGAAAGAATAATCATATAAAAACAGCACAAGAATGGAACTAATAAACAATTTTTTCCGCGATTTCAGCAATCTGCTATGGGGATGGCCCATGATTATCCTCCTGTTAGGTACACACATATACCTGACCATTATTTTACGATTCCCACAACGTAAGATCTTCACCGCCATCTACCTGTCCTTCAAAAAAGACCCTGACGGACAAGGTGACGTGTCGCAATTTGCTTCTTTGGCCACCGCACTGGCTGCAACCATAGGAACAGGTAACATCATTGGTGTGGCTACTGCCGTCACACTGGGCGGTCCGGGTGCCGTGCTGTGGTGTTGGCTGACAGGTGTGTTCGGCATTTCCACCAAGTATGCAGAAGGTCTTCTGGCCGTCAAATATCGTGAAGTAACCCCACAAGGCAAGATGATAGGCGGACCGATGTTTGCACTTGAGAAGGGACTGGGTTTGCGGTGGCTGGCTATTTTATTTTGCATCTTCACCGCCTTGGCATCCTTGGGTATAGGTAGCACTGTACAAGCCAATGCCATTACCACACTGACCTTTGAGACCTATGGGATATCACCCTACATCGTTGGTTTCCTCATCTGTTTCTTCGTAGCCTGTGTCGTGTTAGGCGGTGTCAAAAGCATTGCAAAAGTGTGCAGCATGCTGGTGCCCGTTATGGCAGTGTTCTACATCGGAGGGTGTATATATATAATATGTGAGATTAATGACTATATATGGCCCGCCATCAAACTTATCATAGAATCGGCATTCTCCCCAGAGGCCGCAGGTGGTGGTTTTGTGGGCAGTACCATGATAGCTGCTGCCCGCTATGGTATCGCCCGTGGTTTGTTCAGCAACGAGTCAGGACTCGGTTCTGCCCCCATCGTGGCCGCTGCTGCCCAGACGCGCAACCCCGTTCGCCAGGCTTTGGTTTCCTCCACTGGCACCTTTTGGGACACTGTGGTCATCTGCGCCTTGACAGGTATCGTCATTGTGAGCAGTGTGCTGGCTTATCCCGACATATCGTTTAACAACGGAACGATACTGACGCACGATGCTTTCTCCAAGATTCCTGTGGTTGGGCAACCCATCCTGACCTTTGGCTTGATAACCTTTGCCTTCTCCACCATACTGGGATGGTGTTATTACGGAGAGCGTGCTGTAGAATACCTGAAAGGTCACAAATGGACATTACCCTATCGTATCATCTATATCGTAACCATCTTCATAGGTAGTATCGCACAATTGAGTGTCGTATGGAACTTTGCCGACTGTATGAATGCCCTGATGGCCATCCCCAACCTGATTTCCATCCTGGCACTTAGCGGGGTTATCATCCACGAGACACGCAAATATCTTTGGAGCAACCGTCTTGATGATAGAATGTAACTCAACTTTTGCAAGTTGAGTAAGGAGTTGAGGAGTAAGGAGGTAAGGAGTAAAGTGAGCGAATGCGAAACTTTAATATAATGATGTTTCTTTGAGGGGCAGAATGAGCAACATGCGCGTTCCCTTCACATACGATTCGTCATGTTCCAATGCTCCGCCTAACTTTCGAGCCAGTCGTTGACAAATGCTCAAGTCGAGCTCGGCCTCGTCTGCCATATCCTCCGGATCCTCAAACCACGAAAAAAGGTTATTCTTGCGATTCTCAGGAATACCACCGCCCGTGTCCTCCACAAAGAAGGTTATCTGTCTGACATTCTCGGTGGTGTTACATCCCAGTGTTACAAATCCTTCCTCCGTAAAACGACAAGAGTTAAGAATCAGTTTGTTGATGATGACCTCTATGAGGTGACGGTCGCTTTTGACAAAGAACTCATCGCTCAACTCGCGCTTGAAGTTCAGTTTGACAGCCTGCCGATGGAAGATGCTGTGCATATTGGCTTCCAGGCAACGCACACAGAGTCCGTTAGGGCTGAACGTTTCTTCCTTGATTTGGTGACCAAATGTATCGGCTTCAGTAAACAACAGCACTTCGTCGATGAAGGTACCTATCAGGTTGGCGTTATACTGCAACTGGTCAGCAATGTTACGCTTCTCGTCCTTCGAAATATAGAGATCTTCCTTGGCAAGCACGGAGGCCATCTCAACAACAGACTTCAACGGTGTACGAATTTCACGACCTACATTATTTAGAAAAGCACGTTTCATGCGATCATTCTTGCGAACCTTGCACAGTTGGCAAGCGACCCTGTAGAGCAAGGCAGCGCAAACAACCAGCGCTACTGCCAAAACGATAATAACCACCATTTGCATCATAGTTCCCTCCTTTTTATATAATATGATGGCGCAAAATTAGGAAAAATTTCGTTTACTTCAAAATTTTCCCACAATAATTGTTCAAATTATCTTATTTCTTGACCCATTTTTCGATGCGGAGCACTCCTTCCGCCACCGAAAAACAGATATCATAGCCCTTGAAAGGCATGCCGTAAAGGCGTGTCTGGTCGTCGTGATAGTGCGGACGAGGGTCTAAAGCCAAGGCATGTTCCAAAGCATTGGCATCTTCGGGAGCGAACAAGCCTCGGAGCTCGTCGGGCAACTCCACCTGCAAGTGGTGCCAACGATGTGAGTCCGTGAAACCACCACGGGCCTCGGGGTGACTGTCAACATAGGGCAAATAAGGCTTGATATCGTATATCGGCGTGCCATCCATGAGGTCGCCCCCCAGCACGTCAATATACGGAGTCTTGGTGTCGATGGCCGCAATCTGCACAGACGATAGCCCCAGGTTGTTGGGACGGAAGGGGGAACGGGTGGCCCACACCCCCATCCGCTCATTGCCTCCCAGCAGCGGGGGCCTTACCGTTGCATGCTTTTCGGCATCCACATTCTGAGAGAATCCCCATATCAGCCACAGATAATCATAGTCCTCCAGTCCTCGCAGTGCCTCGCTATTGGCATATTCCGGCACAAAGCGGATACGGCCACGCAACTCGTGGACAATACCACTCTGCCTGGGGATGCCGAACTTCGAGGTGAACGGAGAGTGGAAAAAAGCTATCGGCTCAATCTTCATACCAATGCTGGCTCTTTGACTTCCTCGCCACGACAGAAGCGATGAACAATCTGGCGGTCGTCACCCACATAGATGAAGCGTTCCAGACGGTGCTGCAGCGAGTATTCATCGGGATAAAGCACGGCATCATCGATGACCAGTGCGTCGAACTCGTAACCGGGCTCGAAACTGCCGACCTTTCCGAAGAAGCTGCCTGCCGACTTGGTGGCAATCCAGAAGGCTTCGGGCAGCGTGAGGAATGCCTTGTCGTGGTCCAATTGGTAGTGCATCTTGCTGACCTGGATGGCATAGACCAGCATGCGGAACATGTTGAGGTCGTGACCACCGCTGATGTCGCTGCCCAAGCCGATGCGTACACCCTCGTCAAGCAGAGTACGGATGGGAGCCATGCCTGACGACAGGTTGAAGTTTGACGTGGGACAGTGGGCTACCATGACGCCATTGCGCTTCATCAGTTCCAGCTCCTGACCCCTGGTCCACACGCAGTGCGCCATGATGGTGGGTGTCTGTCCGAAGAGTCCGTATCGATTGTAGGCATCGCCGTAGCTCTCGCTTTCGGGTTCCAGTTCGGCCACCCAGGCAATCTCGGAAGTGTTCTCCGACAGGTGCGACTGTACGGGCAGCTCGTATTTCTTCGCCATTTCGCCACAGGCTCTCAGCAGTTCCGGTGTACACGACGGCACGAATCTTGGAGTGATAATAGGACGGACAAGGGGAGGAAGTGAAGAGTGAAGAGTGAAGAGTGAAGAATCTACACTTCGATCATGAGTCGAAACATTTGCATCCGCGATCAAGGACTCTTGGCCTTCTACATAAGCCTCCACGTCTTCGCAGAGGGCATCAGGACAGTTGCGGTTCATGGCCACCTTGCCGACCAATGCACCCATGCCAGCCTCCTGATACAGGTGCATCAGCTTGCGGGTGCTCTCGGTATGCACGGTGCCGAAGACGACGCTGCGCATGGTGCCGAACAGCCACTGGGTATGCAGGAAGCGGCGATACATGCGCTCGGCATAGTGGATGTCGGCATACTTCGACTCCTCGGGGAAGGTGTAGTTCTGTAGCCACGGCAGCAGTTCCAGATCCATTGCAACACCCTGATTATGTACCTGAGGCGCATGGACATGCATATCGTTCATGGCCGGAATGAGCAGCTTGTTGCCGAAGTCAATAAGCTCATAATCAGGCTGAGAACTGGGGGCTGAGGACTGAGGGAAGAGTTCGTCCAAGCTGGATGCCACGCCCGTCACCTTACCGTCTTCCACTGCGACATATCCGTTCTCCAACACCTCGAAACGTGTTTTCTCCTTCGTAAAGAGAATGTGTGCCTTATATACCTTTTTCATATTGTTAGATTTAAAATTGTTAGTTATATGGCGCAAAGATAATGATTTTTCCCGACTTATATACGGATATTTCTCAAATAATTTGTACCTTTGGCCACAAATTGTGTAAATCAGACTCTCATGGAGCAAAAGAAGATTACTTTTGACAGTTTTATACGCGGTGTGATAACCCTTGTTATCGTAGTAGGTTTCATCATGCTGCTCAAAAGGCTGAGCACGGTGCTGCTGCCATTCTTCCTAGCATGGCTCATAGCCTACCTGCTGTTTCCGATGGTCAAGTTCTTCCAGTACCGCTGTCGGCTGAAGTACCGCATTCTGGGCATCCTGTGTACGTTCGTCACGCTTGGTGCCGTATTTGCCGGCCTTTCCTTCCTCATCGTGCCACCGATGATTGAAGAGTGCGAGCGTGTGAAGGACCTTCTGATCACCTACGTTGCCAAGGACTCGTTCATGAGCAATATCCCGAACATGATAGAGGAGTTCATCCACGAGAACATCACGACCGAGGATGTCAAGTCGCTCGTCACACAGGAGGGCTTTGTGGAGGCCATCAAACAGGCCGTTCCCAAGGTGTGGCACGTCATCACGCAGTCTATCAACATCCTGACGAGCATGTTTATGATGACGATGGTGGTCATCTACACGCTGTTCATCCTGCTGGACTACGAGGCGTTCTCCAACGGCTGGGTGGAGATGCTGCCCCTGCGCTTCCGCCATTTTGCCGTGAAGCTGGTGTCGGACGTGGGCCAGGGCATGAACAAGTATTTCCGCGGCCAGGGTCTGGTAGCCTTCTGCGTGGGTGTGCTGTTCAGCATTGGTTTCCTGATTATCGACTTCCCGATGGCCATCGGCCTGGGCATGTTCATCGGACTGCTGAACATGGTGCCCTACCTGCAGTTGATAGGCTTCATCCCCGTCACCGTGCTGGCGGTGGTCAAGGCAGCCGACACGGGCGAGAGTTTCTGGCTCATCATGCTGGGTGCCATCATAGTGTTTGTCGTGGTGCAGATTATCCAGGACACCATTCTCACGCCCCGAATCATGGGCAAGGTCATGGGCCTCAACTCGGCCATCATCCTGCTGTCGCTCTCCATCTGGGGGTCGCTGCTGGGCATTATGGGCATGATTATCGCACTGCCGATGACGACGCTGATTATCACGTACTATCAGGACTACGTCATCAATAAGAAAAGAGGTGAGAGGTGAGATTTAAATTTAATAAAAGTAAATAATATAAGCAACATGAAAAAAACTAGCTTTATCAAGGCGACACTCGCTGTCGCAATGGCTGTGTTCAGCAGTACCGCAGCCATGGGGCAATCGAAGTCGGACAAGAAGGACATCGACTGGATGAAGGAGATTACCAGCCGCGTGACCCTCAACGGCTATGCACAGGGCGGCTACTCGTACAGCGATGCCAACGGCAAGACCACGTCCGACTTTAACCTGAAGCGCACCCTGCTCTGGGCCAAGGCCCGCATTACCGACCGCTGGTCGTTCCTCTTCATGCACGACTTCTCGAGTGTCGTACAAGAATTCTACACCGACTTTCGCATTTCGAAAGACAACGCACTGGCCGTCCGTCTCGGACAATTCAAGCACTCTTACTCTATGGAGAACCCCCTGTCGCCCACCGCGCTCGAACTGGTGGACGTCTATTCGCAGGCAGTGCTCTTCCTGGCCGGCGAGGGTCCCGACCCGCTGCACGGCGTGAACTACGGTCGCGACATGGGACTGATGGTCTATGGCAACCTGTTTGACGACAAGATACACTACGAACTGGCCGTGATGAACGGTCAGGGCATCAACCGCCGCGACGGCAACAGCGACAAGGACGTGATAGCCCATCTGGAGTACAAGCCCGTAACTGGACTGCGCGTGGTGGTTACGGGTCAGAAGGGCCGCGGCCATGCCGTCAACAAGCAGCAGGTGGAGTGGAACCCTGACATCAAGGAGGGCGACGACTACCGCCGCGACCGCTACAGCGTAGGTGTGGAGTGGAAGACTGGACAGTATGCGCCCGGCAAGTACAAAGAGGCTCGCCCCATCAGCATCCGAACTGAGTGGCTGGGTGGCAAGGACGGCGACGTAGGCAGCATGGGCGGCTACATCACCACGGCCATCCCCGTCTATCAGGGGTTGGACATCGTAGCTTCTGCCGACTACTTCGACCGCAACACAGACATGAAGTACCGCCAGACGCAGGCCACCGCGGGTGTGCAGTACTGGTTCTACAAGAAGTGCCGCGTGCAGTTGCAGTACACCCGTACCTGGAGCAAGTTCCAGAAGGACTACAACTGGATTCAAGGACAAGTGCAAGTAGCGTTTTAATGAGTAATGAATAATTAGTAATGAGTAATTGTGATTACCATGTATGATGAATTCCCTACCCGATGTGGATTATGCCGCCTGCGGTGAAATCATAATTACTAATTACTCATTACTAATTACTAATTTTATATAAAATGATTATAAAGATACTTTTGACCATCATCTTCCTGGCCGTGATGGTAGGCGTGGGACTCTACTCCCGCAAGCAGGCCAGCAGTGTGGACGGTTTCGTACTTGGCGGACGCGCCGTGGGCCCTTGGCTGACGGCCTTTGCCTACGGAACGAGTTATTTCTCGGCTGTGGTCTTCGTGGGCTATGCCGGACAATTTGGATGGAAGTACGGTCTGTCCAGCACGTGGATTGGTGTGGGCAATGCCGTCATCGGCTCGCTCTTGGCGTGGCTGTTCTTAGGACGTCGCACCAAGCTGATGACGCAGCACATAGAAAGCCGCACTATGCCCGACTTCTTCGGCACACGTTTCTCCAGTCAGGGACTGCGCGTAGTGGCGTCGGTCATTGCCTTCGTGTTCCTTATCCCCTACACGGCGGGAGTCTATAAGGGCATCTCCACCCTCTTCGAGATGGGCTTCGGCATCCCCTACGAATACTGTGTCATCATCATGGCTATCCTCACCGCCGTCTATGTCATCCTCGGAGGCTACAAGGCCACAGCCATGAACGACTTCATCCAGGGCATCATCATGCTCTTCGGCATCGTCATCGTCATTGCTGCCGTCTTGAACACACAGGGCGGACTGACTGCCGCTTTCGACAAGATGGCAGCCCTGCCCTCTGATGCCGATGCCAGTGTGAATGGCGGCTTTGCCTCACTCTTCGGCCCCGACCCGTGGGGACTGCTGGGCGTGGTCATCCTGACCTCGCTGGGCACGTGGGGACTGCCCCAGATGGTAGGCAAGTTCTACTCCATCACCGACGAGAGTGCCATCCGCCGCGGCACCGTCATCTCCACCGTCTTCGCCTTCATCGTGGCTGGCGGTTGCTACTTCCTGGGCGGTTTTGGCCGTCTGTTCGGCATGTCCCCCGTGCTGCCCAGCGGCAAGTTGGCCTTCGACAGCATAGTGCCCTCCATGCTTGTCACGCTGCCCGACGTCATCATAGCCCTGGTGGTGCTGCTGGTCCTTTCGGCATCCATGTCCACACTGGCCTCGCTGGTGCTCACGTCCAGTTCGACCATGACGCTGGACCTCATCTACCGTGACAAGAAGTCGCTGCCCGGCGAGGTGCAGGAGGGCAGCATCGACGACGAGGTTTCTGAGAAGGTGGAACGCCGCAAGGTAGTCATCATGCGCGTGCTCATCGTCTTCTTCATTACCATCTCGCTCATGATAGCGCTCAACCCGCCGACGTTCATTGCCCAACTGATGGGCATCTCGTGGGGAGCCCTGGCCGGAGCCTTCCTCGCCCCCTTCATGCTGGGTCTCTACTGGCGCGGCGTCACCACGGCCAGCGTCTGGGCCTGCTTCGTGTGGGGTGTGGGCATCACCGTTGTCAACATGATGCTGGGCAATCCCATCAACCCCATCAACTGCGGCGCCATCGCCATGGTGGGCGGATTCCCCGTAGTATGGCTCGTCAGCCTGCTGACGCCCAAGATGAACCGCAACCTGGTCAACAGCATCTTCGAGTGTTATAAATAGGAGTTGAGGAGTAAGGAGTTGAGGAGTAAGGAGTAAAGTAGAAAACAAATAATTAACTTATTAAAACCAAAGTTCTATGAAAAAAGTTTTATGTTCAAACCATTGGAGCCTGCGACGCTGCATCGGCAGGTCGGCACAGTTCCTTGTTGTCCTCTTGGCACTGACGGTGACAGCCAATGCACAGGACAAGAAGCAACAGACCGTTGACATTCACAAGATACTGAACAAACGGTCCATTTCCAACATCCTGCCCAGGCCCAACTTCCCCATAGCCACACCAGAGGAAATGCGCCGGGCTAAAGCCAACGAAGAACCGCTGAACTTCACGGACCGCGTATGGTTCCCAGGCGAATGGGAGGAAGTGAAGGCCGTCGTCGTCACACTGTCCTACAACCACATGATGCCCAAGAAAGCGGAAGACAGGCGCTACGGTGCCTACCCCGTGATTCCCGGATATGCCATCTACTACTTCAAGGAGGAGCCAGGTGCCCCGCTTGAAGAGGTAGGCAGGGGTCCGTACATCACCACGCTCGACGTGGTTAGCAAAGACGGTCTGGTGAACCTGCGCCTCATTGACGGCATCCAGAGAGCCGGTGCCGAGGCATGGGTACGCATTGAAGATGCCAGTGACGAGGCGCTGGTACGTAAAGTCATGGAGGCCTACGACCTGAGGACCGACAAGATCAAGTTTATCGTATCCAAAGGCAACAGCATCTGGTTCCGCGACTGCGGCCCCATCTGTTTCTACTATGGCGACGAGGACAAGGTGGGCATGCTCGACTTCGAGTACGGATGGACGCGCCAGCTGGATGACCAACTGCCCTCCGTACTGCACCGCAAGATGGGCATTCCCAACTACATCAACAAGGTCATCTGGGAGGGTGGCAACTGCCTCGTTGACGGTGTCGGCGGCCTCATGACCTCGTCGGCCATCTATAGTAACAACTTAGACACCATAGGCCCCATCGATTGGGACAAAAAGGATGTCAGCACCATCAAGTACACAACCCGAAAGGCTCTTCAGGCCGACGAGGTCTATGAAGCACTCAGGGGCATGGTGGGACAAAGAGAAACCAGTGTAGTGACCCAGTTGAAGAACGACGGCGGAACAGGCCACGTTGACCTGTATGCCGACGCCATTGACGAGAACGGACTGCTGTTTGCAAAGATACCCGAATACTACAGCGAATGGAAAGACTACAAGACCCTGGACAGCAACATCAAGTTCATGTTGAAGGAGAAGAACTTCTGGGACGCCCCATACATTGCCTGGGGCGACATTCCCTTCCCCGCCAAAGACGACGGCAGCGACTTTGAAGACGAGGACGACTACGGCCTGGTGGCCCGCACCTATGCCAACCACCTGATAGTGAACAACTACATACTACAGCCCTGCTTCTCCATCGTCGGCGAGGACGGCATGCCCACCGCCGACTGGGACCGCGAGAACATCAAGGCCATGAAGAAGCTCTATCCCGGCTACACCTTCCAATGCATCGACATGCGCACCTTCGACGGATCAGGCGGCTCCATCCACTGCATCACCAAGCAGATACCCGCCGACAACCCCGTGCGCATACTCCACGAAGCACTGTACAACCAAGTGAACTTCGGCACCATGACCGAAGTACCCTTCAACGCCTTCATCACCAACAAGAGCGGCATCCAGAAAGCCTCGCTGCACTACCAAGTAGGCGAAGACGGCCAGTGGCAGAAGGTGGACATGACCAGCAACGGCAACCGGTGGTACTGCAGAGTGCCAGTCGCCAAGTTCCCCAACGGAAAGAAGGTGAACTACTACATCGAAGCCACGTCGAAGAACGGCAAGACCATGACCAAGCCCTACACGGCAAGCGAAGGCGGGTATTACGACTTCACACCCGACAACACGGCGTACCACAACCCCAACGACTACGACTTCAGTACCGACCCCATTGCCAAGGAGAAGATAACCTTCCAGCTTGACACCAAGTGGCTGACCGAGGACAAATCGACCGACGAACCCACGGGCATCAGCGAGATACAGGCCAACAAGCCCGTCGAACTGCCCTGCGTGTGGTACACCCTTGACGGACGCCGCCTGGACAACGCACCCACCACCAAGGGCCTCTACATCTTCCAGGGCAAAAAGGTCGTGATTAAGTGAGAGAAATGAGAGCTTTAAAAAAACGGAGCATCCGACGAATGGATGCTCCGTTATTTGTTTAAACATACACCTTAGGTACTCACGCTCGAAAAAACTCAAAATTCTCTTGGTTTTCTTCTCGCTTAATCGTATCTCTGACCTACGGTCTTAGGTACTCACGCTCGAAAAAACTCAAAATTCTCTTGGTTTTGTTCTCGCTTAATCGTACCTTTGCAAACGAGATGTTCAGAAAGAAAAAAGAGAAAACGGACCTGCTGGCGTTCATACGCGAAGGACGCGAGATGACACGAAGCGAGAAACTCAGGCTGATAGTCGGCCTGAGTATACCATCCATATTGGCACAACTGTCGGCCACAGCCATGTTCTTCATCGACGCCGCCATGGTGGGACACATCGGGGCCAAGGCCATAGCCGCCATCGGACTGGTGGAGACCACAGGGTGGCTGCTGGGTGGACTGGCCTCGGCGGCCAACATGGGATTCAGCGTGCAGGTGGCACACGCCATCGGCGCCAACGACTTTGCAAGGGCTCGCCGCGTCATGCGACAGTCGCTGGTGTGCTGCGTCATCTGGGCACTCAGCATAACGGCCATCGCCATCTCCATCAGCACCCGACTGCCCTACTGGCTGGGCGGCTCGGAAGAGATAGCCCACGACGCCACCATGTACTTCGCCATCTACTGCGCCTTCGGCATCTTCTTCCAGATGGAGGGACTGGCGGGCTCCATGCTGAAATGCTCGGGCAACATGAAGATACCGTCGGCACTGAACATCATGATGTGCCTGCTCGACGTAGCGTTCAACTACCTGTTCATCTACATCCTCGACCTCAACGTCACGGGTGCAGCACTCGGAACGGGACTGGCCATGGTCATCACCGCACTCCTGATGCTATACTTCCTGCTCTTCCGCTCGGACATCCTGAAACTGAGAGGACGACCGGGATCCTTCCGACCCAAGGCCGACGTGGTGCGCAACGCACTGAAGATAGGCGGACCCATGGGACTGCAACACATACTGATGGGGTCGGCACAAGTGGTCAGCACCATCATCGTGGCACCATTGGGAACCATAGCCATCGCAGCACACTCGCTGGCCATCACCGTCGAGAGCCTTTGCTACATGCCGGGATTCGGCATCGCAGAAGCTGCCACCACCCTGGTAGGACAGAGCTTCGGGTCACGCAAGCGACAACTCACCCAGTCGTTCGCCAACATGTCAACCGCACTGGGCATGGCCGTCATGACCTTCATGGGCATACTCATGTTTGCCTTCGCACCACAGCTCATGGCACTCATGACCTCCGTTGACGAAATCATAGACATAGGAGCACAGTGCCTACGCATAGAGGCCTTCGCCGAACCCATGTTCGCAGCAGCCATCGTCTGCAACGGCGTCTTCATTGGTGCTGGCGACACACTGCGACCCGCCGCCATCAGCCTGCTGTCCATGTGGGGCATCCGACTCACACTGGCCGCCCTGCTGGCCACCACCTACGGACTGCCCGGCGTGTGGGTAGCCATGGCCACCGAACTCACCTTCCGCGGCATCATCTTCCTGGTTCGCCAGCTACGTGGCGGATGGATGAGAAACATGCAATAACGAGAAATAATGTATATGAAAACTTGTTTATCATTTCTTTTGGCTTTCATCCTTCTTTTGCCCTGCTCCGCACAGGAAAGTGCCGAGGTGAAGCCAAATGCCGCTCAGGAACGCGCCGAGGTACTGCTCGAGACAACAGAGGGCAACATCCGTATCGAACTCTACAACGAGACACCCCTGCACCGCGACAACTTTATGAAACTGGTCAAGATGCAAGTCTATGACTCACTGCTGTTCCACCGCGTCATCAAGGACTTCATGATTCAAGGCGGCGACCTGAACAGCAAGCACGCACAACCCGGACAGCGACTGGGAAGCGGCGACCTGGACTACACCATAGAGCCTGAGTTCCGGCTGCCACAGATATTCCACCGCAGAGGTGTCGTGGCTGCCGCCCGCGAACCGGACGAGGTGAATCCCGAGCAGCGCTCCGGAGCATGCCAGTTCTATATCGTATGGGGACGCGTCTTCGATGACGTCAACATCGGCAAGGTACAAGAGCGACTCGATGCCATGACCCACGGCAAGGTACAACTGACACCCGAAATGGTGGAAGTCTATAAGACCGTCGGCGGAACACCCCACCTGGACGGACAATACACCGTGTTCGGCGAAGTGACCGAAGGACTCGCCGTCGTCGATAAGATACAGCAGGTCGCTACCGACCGGTTCAACCGGCCCTACAACGACGTCCGCATCATCAAGGCCACCATCACCAAGGATCCCTTCAAACCCGCAGAAAAGCCTCAGCCACAGAAAAAGGCAGGCAAGGGCAAGCGCAGAAAATAGCCAACCAGACTGAGACAAGCGTAAAACGTTTGACCAACCCCAAAAGCCCGGGCAAGCGTAAAGCGTTTGACCTACCAAAAAAGCAGTGCAGCCTACGAATCCATCGCAGACTGCACTTTCATTCTTTTCCTATTAATAACTAAAAACCTAATGCTCTCTCTAATTTACCTTATCACTAACACCTTTTTCAAATAAACTTTACTACTAACCTAAAACTACTAACTAACCTTTTGTCTGTTATCCTTCAATCTTTTCCTTTTTCTAATACCTCTCTAGGTTTGTTATCTCTGATTCACGATGCAAAGGTACGAGGATTTTGGATAACTTGTTCTTTTTGCATCCAAAATCCTCGAAAAACTCACGTATTCTTGATTAAAATCAACCGAATGTGTGCGGACACATTTACATTGTGGTCGTACACAATTCCTTTTCCACACTATTGGTCAGGTCCACAAACTCCTGAATAGTAAGTTGTTCTGGCCTACGCGTCATGACATCCTGCTGGAAGAACCCCTCGGAAGCCGGATGCTGGCTGTCGAATATCTGGCGCAGCGATACACGCAACATCTTACGGCGCTGGTTGAAAACGGTCTTCACCACCCGCTTGAAAAGCTGCTCGTCGCAGTCCAGACGCTCCACCTTGTTGCGCGTCATGCGGATAACAGCACTCTGCACCTTGGGAGGCGGATTGAAGACGGAAGGCTCTACGGTAAAGAGATATTCCACGTCGTACCACGCCTGAATCAAGACAGACAGGATGCCATAAGCCTTCGTCCCCGGCTTAGAGGCCATACGCAAGGCCACCTCGTGCTGAATCATACCCGTACAGCAAGGTATCAGGTCGCGATTGTCCAGCATCTTGAAGAATATCTGCGAAGAAATATCATAAGGATAGTTACCCGTCAACACAAACTGCTGACCCTCGAAAACCTGCTGCAAATCCATGCGCAGGAAGTCCTCACCCAGGATATTGGCGCGCAAACGGGGGAAATGCTCGTTCAGATAAGCCACCGACTCGCGGTCTATCTCTACCACCTTGAACGGACGAGGTTTCTCCACAAGATACTGGGTCATCACACCCATGCCGGGTCCCACTTCCAGAACGGGAATGTCAGGACAAGCGTCCACCGTATCGGCTATGCGACGGGCTATGGTGAGGTCGGTCAAGAAGTGCTGACCGAGGTTCTTCTTAGGTCGTACTTGTTTCATCATGTGCGCAAAATTACGAAATAATTCATAATTCATCATGCATAATGCACAATTATTTTCTTGGCAGAAACAAATTTTTCACTTTTCACTTTTCACTTTTCACATTATTTCGTATCTTTGTAGTCGCTATGAAGATTGGAAACATCATTTTAAAGATACTGATGCCAATCGTGCTGGGCGGTGCCATTCTCTATTGGATGTACCGAGGCGAGGATTGGCAGACCATCTTGCACGTCATGACAGACGAGATGAACTGGACATGGATGCTGCTTTCGTTTCCCTTTGGCATCTTGGCACAAATGTTCAGAGGATGGCGCTGGCGACAGACATTGGAGCCCTTAGGCGAACATCCTCGCAGGTCGGTAAGCATCCACTCCATCTTTTTGTCGTATGCCACCTCACTACTGGTTCCCCGCATGGGCGAGTTCACCCGTTGCGGCGTGCTGAAGCGCTACGACAACATTTCGTTTCCCAAGTCCCTGGGCACGGTGGTAACAGAACGGGCCATCGACTCGCTGCTCATCATGGGCATCACAGCCACCGTGCTGCTGTTAGAGATGAGTACCTTCGGCACCTTCTTCCGCAAGACGGGCACCAACCTGCAAGGCATTCTGCATAGTTTCTCGTGGGCAGGCTATTTCGTGGCTGCCGTCTGTCTGCTGTCCATGATGATTCTGTTGCATTTCCTGTTGCGCAAGCTATCTATATATAATAAGGTAAAGGCCACCATCCGAGGAATCTGGCAGGGTGTCATCTCGCTGAAAGGCGTGAGGAACATTCCACTCTTCGTTTGCTTTACACTTGGCATCTGGCTCAGCTACTTCCTGCACTATTACCTTACCTTCTTCTGCTTCGACTTCACGGCAGACCTAGGCATAGGCTGTGCACTGGTCACATTCATCGTAGGCAGCATCGCCGTGATTGTGCCTACCCCCAACGGTGCCGGGCCCTGGCACTTTGCCGTCAAGACGATGCTGATATTATATGGAGTACAAGACGAACATGCACTCTATTTCGTGCTGATTGTCCATACTGTACAAACACTGCTGGTGGTAGCATTAGGCATCTACGCCTGGATAGCACTGAACTTTACGAGTATCAAAACCTTTAAACAATCATATTATGTCTGAAATTAAAAATCTGAACCCACAGTGCGTATGGAAGAACTTCTATGCACTCACACAAGTTCCACGCCCCAGTGGACATCTTGAGAAAATCCAACAGTTCCTGCTCGACTTTGCCAAACAGGCAGGAGTAGAGGCTTTCAAAGATGCTGGCGATAACATCGTGATGCGCAAACCTGCATCAGCCGGTATGGAGAACCGCAAAGGAATTATTCTCCAGGCTCACATGGATATGGTACCCCAGAAGACACCCGAATCTACCCATAACTTTGAGACAGACCCCATCCAGCCCTGGATTGACGGAGAGTGGGTAAAGGCCAAGGGCACTACACTGGGTGCTGACAATGGCCTGGGTGTTGCAGCCATTATGGCCATCATGGAGGACAAAACGCTGAAGCACGGACCCATCAACGCCCTGATTACAGCTGATGAAGAAACAGGCATGTTCGGTGCCAATGCCCTGCCGGAAGGCGAGTTGGAGGGTGACATCCTGTTGAACCTCGACTCTGAGCATTGGGGCAAGTTCGTCATTGGCTCAGCTGGTGGTATCGACATCACCGCTACCCTGGACTATCAGGAGGCTGATACCGATCCTGAAGATGCCGCTGTTCGCGTGACGTTGAAAGGTCTGCGTGGCGGACACTCAGGACTGGAGATTCACGAGGGACGAGGCAATGCCAACAAGCTGATGGTTCGCTTCGTTCGTGAGGCTATCGAGGAGACCGAGGCTCGCCTGGCATCTTGGCAGGGCGGCAACATGCGCAATGCCATCCCCTTCAAGGCCGAGGTGGTGCTGACCCTTCCCAAAGAGAATATTCCTGCCCTGAAAGAACTGGTGGCCGACTGGTTGGAAGACTTCCAGGATGAGTACAAGCAGATAGAAACAGGTATCGAGATGACTGTAGAAGAGGTACCCACACCTCAGAAGGAAGTGCCCGTAGAGATTCAGGACAATCTGGTGAATGCCATCTATGGCTGTCACGACGGCGTCATCCGCATGATTCCCTCCTACCCCACTGTCGTAGAGACTTCCAGCAACCTGGCCATCATCAACATTGGCGAGGGCAAGGCATCGCTGAAGATTCTGGCACGCTCCAGTCGTGAAGACATGAAGGACTATATCGTAAAGACCCTCGAAAGCTGTTTCAACATGGCTGGCATGAAAGTCGTAACATCCGGTTCTTACGGTGGTTGGGATCCCAATCCTGATTCAGAAATCCTGCACCTGTTGTTGAAGGAATACAAGGAACTGTTTGGCAAGGATGGCATCATCCAGGTTGACCATGCAGGTCTGGAGTGTTCTGTCATCCTGGGTAAGTACCCGCACCTGGACGTAGTGAGCCTTGGTCCTACGATGAAGAGTCCACACACCACTACGGAACGGGCACTCATCGAGACCGTTGCACCTTTCTGGGAACTGTTAAAGAAAACACTGGCCGACGTGCCCGTAAAATAAACGAAGATGAAAAGACTCGTTCTTATGCTGTTGACAATGGTTGCCCTTACCCTGCAAGGCAAGGTTATCAAGGTGTTGGCCATTGGCAACAGCTTCTCTGAGGATGCCGTAGAACAATATCTCTACGAACTGGCAGCGTCACAGGGTGACTCGCTGGTCATCGGCAATGCCTATATAGGAGGATGTAGTCTTGAAATGCATTTGGACAACTTGAAGACCTCACGTCGCAGCTATGCCTATCGGAAAGTGGTAGGCGGAGTTAAGACTGAGGAGAAAAAAGTGAGCCTACAACGCATCATTCTGGACGAACCCTGGGACATCATCACCCTGCAACAGGCAAGTCTGCTGTCGGGCATTGCAGACTCCTACAAGAACCTGCCCATCATCAAGCGCCAGGTAAAACTACTTGCCACTAATCCAAAAGTAGATATCTGGTGGCACATGACATGGGCCTACAGCAAGAATTTCAAGAATGCCCAGTTTGAGATTTATGGCAGCGACCAGCTGCGTATGTACAACGACATAGTAAACTGTGTCAGCAATGAAATACCCAAAGCAAACATCAGTCAGATTATCCCTTCAGGAATAGCCATCCGACTGATGCGTTATCGCAAGGGCGACATCATGAACCGCGACGGACAACATCTTTCCTACACCTTGGGACGCTACACAGCAGCCTGTACCTGGTGTGAGATGCTGACCGGCCGAATTGTTGACGGCAATAAATACTGGCCTTCCACCATCACCATGGAAGATGCCAAACTCTGTCAACAAGAAGCGCATGAGGCCGTATTCATGCAGAAATTAAGAAGATATGCCGCCTTCTAAACGAAGGTGGCATTTTTATAACTGATTGGGTTGTCTCTGCAACTATTTGTATCTTTGTAACGTCAAATGGATAAATAGTTAAAGAAATGAATATCAGATTAGAAACCCCAAAAGATGAGCGCGAGGTAGAGAACCTTACGCGTGAAGCATTCTGGAACGTCTATCGTCCTGGATGCACAGAGCATTACGTGCTCAATCAGTATAGAACGAATCCCGACTTTATCCCAGAGTTGGATTTCGTGATGGAAGAAGGCGATCAGATTATCGGCCATGTGATGTTTTCTAAGGCAGAGATTATGCTTGACGATGGAACGTCGTTCCCTTCGTGGACTTTCGGTCCCATCAGCATTCATCCCGACTACAAGCGTAAGGGCTATGGTCTGAAACTGTTGCAATATGCGATTGAAAAGGCCAAGGAGATGGGCATAGGTCTTCTGCAAATGGAAGGAAATATCGAGTTCTACCGTTACGCAGGCTTCGACCTTGCCAGCAAGATAAATATTCACTATCATGCAGAGCCTCGCGATGCCGAGGTTCCTTACTTCCTCGCTCAAGAACTGATACCTGGCTATTGGGGCAATCGTGAGGGAACTTATTGCCCGCCCAAGGGCTATTTCGTTGCCGACGAGAATCCCGAGGCTTTTGAGGCTTACGAAGCCACCTTCCCTCAGAAGGGAAAAGCATTCCAGCCAGGACAACTGCCTCAATTTTGTCAGAGTTGCGGTATGCCGTTGACCCGTATCGAGGATTGCGGCACGAATGCTGACGGCAGCACAAACTTCGACTACTGCCAATACTGCTACAAGGACGGACAATTTCTGCAGGAATACACCATGGACGAGATGATTGAGCATTGTTCGCAGTTCGTTGATGAGGTCAATAAGCAGATGCCGAAGCCCATGACCAAGGAAGAGTACAAGCAAATGATGCACGGCTTCTTTCCGATGCTGAAACGTTGGAGGAAGTAAAAAGTTAAGGACGGACGTCACCTTTTTGTTCCTGAACTGTTATATATATGAATCGGTTCAGAAAACAAAATGTCTAACAATAAAAACAAGTAAGAAAATGTATCATTTAGTTCCAATCTTAGTACCTATAGCATGTGGATGCGTACTTCCCATTATGATTGTCTGGCTGATTGTCCGTCAGAAGATGGCCGAGAGCCAGAACCGTACACAAATTATCCTCGCAGCCATTGAGAAGAACCCCGACATGGATATCGAGGAGCTGATGAAGAAGATTTCTCCCAAGAAGAAACTGCTGAAGGAGAAGCTTCTCACGAAACTGCTATGGGGAAGCCTCACTGTCATGATTGGCTTCGGATTTATTGGCTTCGGCGCCTGGCTCGGTTATGTAGGAGGTGGTGGTTCTGACGACCCTATGGCTTCAGTGATAATCGGTCTGATTTTGCTGGCCATTGGTATTGCCTTCCTCGTCAACTATGGCATGGGTAAGAAGATGCTTGTCAAAGAGATGGAGGCTGAGGAGAAGATGTTGGTATCACAGGCAGAAAACAAGTGACCCGCGAAGTATTCATCACCCAGGTAGAACGTGAGCAGGAGGCCCTTCGTAGCTTCTTGCTCGCCCTCTGCTGTGGCAACAAGAGTAATGCCGACGATCTGGCACAGGATGCCATCGTCAAGGCCTACCTCTCGTCAGCAGGCTATCAAGAGCAGGGGAAGTTTCGTTCGTGGCTCTTCAAGATAGCCCACAACACGTTCCTCAACCATAAGGCTAGCTGTCGCACGATGGAGAAACTCGACGATGCCCGCGCGCTCATCAGCAGCTCCACAGCCGACAATGCCTTCGAACATCAGGAACTCTACCTTGCCCTGCGCACCCTGCCACCCAAGGAACGTTCTGCCATCACGCTGTTCTATCTCAATGGTTACAGCATCAAAGAGGTAGCCGTGATTACAGAGACCTCGGAGGATGCCGTGAAGAAGCAACTCTCACGAGGACGCGACAAACTGAGACAGGAATTGAAAATGGATGATTAAGAATTGATAGTTATGGAAAAAGATAAAAAACTGGAGGAACTGTTCCTCGCTCAGAAGCCGACATTTGACGATAAGGCTGAATTTATGGCTACAGTGACACGTCGTCTGGATGCCGTGGAGTTTGTCCGTCAGCATCAGGAGGCCACCCTTCGTCGTTATAAACTGGCGATGGTTGCCGCCTTCGTTGTGGGCATTGTCAGTGGTGCCGTCTCTATTGCGTTCGTTCTTTCCACACCTGTCGACGTTCCTCTTTTCACTTTCAGCGTAGAGAGTAGCATTCTGTTGTGGATAGCCGAGAACTCCCGCCTCATCGCAACTACAGCCCTCGCGCTGCTGATGAGTTTTGGCATCATGAGCATCATCAGTAATGTGCAGGACATACTTGCCCTTCGTCACTACCGGGATGCAATCCACACTTTGTGCGAGTGACTGCCGCGAGTGGTGATGCCAGAATTGACGTCAGCCACCATCCGCTTCAGGTCATTTGAAGCCGATGCCCTGCATTGACCTGTGGCTATGGCATAGTCGCTGAGCGTCATATATCCTTGTCGACTGATGATGGCTTTGGCTTTTTCCAGTCGCTCTTCGCGGCTGTACTTGCTTTTCCGTGGAACTACGACGTCTGCATTGACTCTATCGAAGGTTGCCTCGCGGTTCATTTCCTTCAGCAATTCAGGGTCTGGCTTGAAGTTGATGCCCTTGATGCACACATGCCTGTATTTCGTCTGGGTCTCTTCACCTTCCTGTTTATTCTTGGCAATAGCCTCCTCTGACGGGGTTGATGTGTCGAAACCCAAGGACAGAGAGAATACTCCCAATCCGTCAATCTTAATATTGTGGCCCAAAGGCATCCAACTCTGCATCGTTGATGTGAGTGCGTCGAAGACTGCTCGGATGAGGCCTTCGCTGATGTTGCCAGCATAGGTGCGCATGTGTTTGATAACGGTCTCGTAGTCGTGCAGCGAATAAGTCTGCATCTTTGGATAGACGATCTTTTTACCGTCTGTCATTTCATCAGGAAGTTCCTGTAAAACAAAATTTGCCATATACTTTATCTATTTTATATTCATGCCCTGCGAATTCATGTTCTCCGTACGCGAACATATGTTTATGGACTATGTACTTATATTCATCGAACGCGAACAAAACTTTTCACATTGCAAAAATACTTCTTTCTACTGATTCCACCAAATAAATCCTTGCAATTCGTCACATTTCAATGCAATTTATCCCAATAATTTGGCAGATACCGCAACTATGAGTATTTTTGCAGCATCAAAACAACATAAATAACAAAGGATAAAATGGAACAGAGATTTTGCCAGAGCTGCGGTATGCCGCTCACAGAGGAAGTGCTAGGCACGAATGCCGACGGCACGAAGAATGAAGATTACTGCATGTACTGCTACAAGGACGGCAAGTTTTTGCAGGATTGTACGATGGAAGAGATGATTGAGCATTGCGCTCAGTTTGTGAATGCTGTAAATGAAGGGTTGGAAAAACCTATTACCAAAGAGGAATACATCGGCATGATGAAATCGTATTTTCCCCAGCTTAAGCGTTGGCGCCAAACGCTGGATGTGAATAACGATGAAGCGATGAATGCTAATCCCGCTTTAGCCGGCGTTAAAGAACTCATTGCACAGATGGCCGACAAACAGCCCATTGCTTACATCTCGTCAGTAGACCAAGAAGGTTTCCCTTGGACCAAGGCCATGTTGAAGCCACGTAAACGCGAGGGTATCAAAACCTTCTTCTTTACAACCAACACATTCTCAATACGTGTGGCTCAATACAAGGCTAACCCCAAGGCCTCGATCTATTTCTGTGACGCTAAGGGTTTCAAAGGCATGATGCTGCGTGGTACAATGGAAGTACTAACCGACCCTGCCTCTAAGGAGATGATCTGGCGCAATGGCGACGAGCAGTACTATCCCGGTGGTGTGACCGACCCGAACTACTGCGTTCTGAAGTTTACCGCCACCGATGGTCGATTCTATAGCGATTTTTATCCACGCAGTTTTGTAATTGAGTGATGAAACAGGAAATCAATCCCAAGGACACCAATAGAGCCATCGCCTTCGAATTGTGGACGAAGTCACCCATGCCGATGGTGACGCTCACCAAGACCTTCGACGTGACGCGACTGCGCAAGGTGAGCCGGAAGCGCGGCATGAAGTTCAATATGCTGCTGTGCTGGTGCATCGGCCAGGCTGCATCAAAGATTGAGGAATTTTACATGTTGCCCCAAAGCGACGGTACGTCGGGAATGGGATGGAAACTGTACAAATACGACCGTATGGCCATCAACGTGATTGTGGATAACGTCAAGGGCGGACTCAGCTTCTGCGACGTGGCTGTCTGCGACGACTTGGAGGCGTTTAATGCCAACTACCAGCACCTGACGGAGACCATCAGCCAGACTTGTCAGGACATTCTGGACGATGAAGCCGCCATCGTCGGCACATCGGCTGTAACAGGCACAGAACTTGACAGCATCGTCAACCAATACAGCGGCATCTTCACCAATCCTTTCCTCGCCTGGGGGCGCTACCGTAAAGGCTGGCTGAAAACCACGCTGCCCATCTCCTTCCAGTTCCACCACGCCCAGATGGACGGCAAGCACGCCGCCCGGTTCCTGGAAGAACTACAACGGACAATCAATACAATCTAACGGGAACAATAACCCAGCCTTATTGGGCGATAACCCGGCATTATTCCAAAATAACCCACCCTTATTCAAAAATACTTCCGGAGTATTTCGAAATACTCCGGAAGAAAACAAAATTAGTCCGAAAGAAAATTAGAGATTCCACTTCACAGCCAGCGTGGGATTGACGAAGAATGTCTTGTCGTTATTCTTGTAGAAATTTACAATAAAATTATTACTGATTTCTATTTCTGTTCCTACAGAAAGATGCTTGTTGAAGTTATACCAGAGCTGGGGTTCGGTCAGCAAAACGAGCATACCATGTCCCTTCTTGTCAGGACCATAGCTGTCACCCTTCTCACCACGCCAGAGGTCAATAAAACCAGAGAATGTCATCTTATTGTCGAGGAAGTTCAACCCCCATACACCTGTCAGCTGGAAGCTTGCGAACGAGTGAGTGCCATCATAACTCTTGATGAACTGCTTATACAGGGCCTGCACAGACCATGTCTTTGAGAAGTCAGCATTATGGCCATTGTATGCAAAGCCAAACAAGCCTGCCTGCTGGTAGCTTCCATTTCCATTTGCAGGAGCATGCCAAAGGCCACCATTATACTCAACATGAGCAGCAAATGGCGACTCTTTGCCTAACTTTATTTCACGCGAAATCTCTGTGTAGATACTACGTGTGACATTACTTGTCAAATCGACATCGAAGAAGTAGTACCACGATCCCCAACTATCAGCCTTGAAGTGCTCAAGCGTAACTGTCACTTTTTGGCGATCACTCTCTTCATCAGAGTAAATGTTACGACCGAAGTCGTAGTGCAACTGAATGTTCTGTGCACTGACCATCGTTACGAAAGTCAGGCCCAGGATTGAAAGAATAAATTTTCTCATTGTTTATTATGTTTTAACAAGTTAAACATTTGTCGTGCAGCCTCGTCAGCGGCCTTGCTCTCACCCAACAGACGATGCACCTCCTCATAGTCGCCAAGCATTTGCTGACGCTTCGTGCCATGAGGAAGGATAGCCTCCAACTCGCGACGGATATTATCGACACTGAAGGTCTCAGCCACCAACTCCCGAACTACCTCACGGTTAGCAATCAGGTTGACCAGCGATACATATTTCACTTGAAGGATATGGCGCTTCAGGAAGCCTATCAGCTGAGGCAATGGCGTCTCATAACACACCACCTGAGGAACTCTGAACATACAGGTTTCCAGCGTGGCAGTACCACTGGTGACAAGGGCTGCAGTAGCCCGAGCCAGCAACGGATAGGTCTCGTTCATCACCAAGCGGACAGCGCTGCCTTCGAGGAACTGGGCGTAATAGTCTGGTTCAATAGAAGGAGCACCAGCCAGCACAATGTCGTACCGATCAGCCAGGTGTGCCGTCGCCTGAATCATGGCAGGCAGGTTATCCTTGATTTCCTGCTGGCGCGAACCTGCCAACAAAGCAATCACGGGCTTATCCCATTTCTCATTTCTAATTTCTGATTTCTCATGGGCGAGAAACGCTATAACCTCCTGAGCCGTAGGATTGCCTACATAGTGAATAGGATAGTGATGTTTCTTTTCGAAGAAATCCACTTCGAAAGGCAGGATGGAGAACAGTTCGTCCACATCGCGTTTGATGTTCTTGATTCGATACTCCTTCCAAGCCCATATCTTGGGCGAGATATAATAATAGACCGGACAGATACGATGAGCCTTCACGTACTGGGCAATCTTCAGGTTAAAGCCAGGATAGTCCACAAGGATGACCACATCAGGCTTCCACTGGCTGATGTCCTGCTTACACATCTTCATATTACGAAGGATGGTAGGCAGATGCAACAATACAGGAACAAAACCCATATAGGCCAGTTCCCGATAATGCTTGACACGCTGACCCCCAACGGCGGTCATCAAGTCGCCCCCAAAGAAACGGAACTCCGCTTGAACATCTTGCTGTTTCAATGCCTGCATCAAGTGTGAGGCATGCAGATCGCCACTGGCCTCGCCTGCTATCAGATAGTATCTCATTGTTCCCAGTCCTTCATCTTAGCCAACATCTCATAGGCAGTAACGTCTATCTGAGTAGGAGTGATGGCTATATATCCATGATTCAAGGCCCAGTTGTCTGTATCTTCTGCGTCAGGCTCATCGTTATGATAGGTTCCCACCATCCACCAATAGTCATAACCTCGCGGATGACGGCATTTCGTCACTTCATTGCCCCATGTCCCCTTTGCCATACGACATACCTTGACACCCTTAAATTCAGAAGCCAACGGGAAATTGATGTTCAGACAGACACCCAGGGGCAAGCCTTCGTCCAGTACGCGCTGTACCATCTGACGGACATACGGGCGCATAGGTTCGAAATCAGCATCGTCACGATGGTCGCAGAGCGAGAAGGCTATGGAAGGAATATACTTCATACATCCTTCCATCGTAACGCCCATCGTTCCACTATAATGGGTGTTCACAGAGGCATTGTCGCCATGATTGATGCCACCGATTACCAAGTCGGGCTTGCGGGGGCACAACTCTGCCAACGCCATCTTCACACAATCGACAGGGGTTCCATTGCACGACCACACCTCTACCCCTTCCGACTTACGACGTAACTTCATCGTCAGCGGAGTGGTGGCAGAAAAGGCACAGGCGAATCCGCTTCGTGCCCGTTCTGGTGCACAGACAATGATGTCACCCAATTCGCGCACCCACTCTATCAGACAGTTAATACCCTTGGCATGATAACCATCGTCATTGGAGACTAATATCAGCGGTCTAGAGCTCATCGTCGGAACATTCAAAGGTGTTACCCTGTGATACATCACCCGTCTCCAAGCCACGCTTGAACCACTTCATGCGCTGTTTCGAGGTACCGTGGTTGAACGACTCAGGTACCGCATACCCACGAGCCTTCTTCTGCAAATAGTCGTCACCTATCACCTGCGCACATTGGATAGCCTCTTCAATATCGCCATCTTCCAGGGAACCGAAGCGTTCATTATCATGATGAGCCCAGACACCTGCATAGAAATCGGCAAGCAGTTCCAGACGCACGCTTAGCTTGTTGGCCTCTGTCTGGTTGAGACGGGCCATTTTTTCATGGACATCCTGGAGAATACCCGTTTGGTATTCCACATGGTGGCCTACCTCATGGGCTATGACATAAGCATAGGCAAAGTCGCCGTCAGCACCCAGTTTCTTCTTCATCGTGGTAAAAAACGAAAGGTCGATGTACAGCTTCTGGTCACCTGAGCAATAGAAAGGTCCCATCGCTGCGGAGCCTTGTCCGCAAGCCGTCTGCGTGCCATCGGTATAGAGCACCATCGTGGGAGGCTCATACTTCATGTCGTTCTCCTTGAAGATTTCTTCCCAAACATCTTCTGTACCTGCCAGAATCTGGGTGGAAAAGGTTGCCAGTTCCTGTTCCTCTTCCGTAAACTCCCGTTGGTCTTCGCTCACCTCCGTATTGGCGCCAAACGACTGCTGGGCAGCCTGTAGGCCAGCCTCCAACGGATTACCACCAGTAAAATAAGCCATCGCCATAGCGATTATAACACCACCGATACCTGCCAGGCCGATTTTCTTACCACCGCTCATACCTCTGCGGTCTTCCACATTTGAGCTTTCGCGTCTTCCTTCTAAATTCATAGTCTTATCTTTAATTGGTTTATTTGGGGTTCAAAGTTACAAAATTTTATCCATATATAATAGAATAAATGTAGTTTTTCTCCATATTAACGATGGTTTGCACCTGTTCCTTGCCCGTCAGCACCGTTTTCAGGTCTTTGCTGATGCCTTCGCCTGTCAATTTCAGCACCGCTTCCTTCATGGTCCACAAGCGGATGAACTCCACGTCAGGACGAGTGGCTTGTTCTATTTGGGCAATCTCTTGAGGATTCATCGTGTATTCCACCAGACTATCCTTAAAGGAACGGATAGACTCCACGTCAACGCCTACGGGTCTTGGCGATGTCACACACAACACGGCCTCTTTGCAATGGCTGATATTAAAGTGAATGTCCGGATGCCCTACAATATATGGTTTCCCATGCTCTCCATATTCAAAAACGGGGGGCTCCATGATGCCATACTCCTTGCGCAAGGCTTCGCACAGCAGCAGATAAGCTCCTGCACATGTCTTCCGCCCCAGTTCGTATTTAAACTTCAGCGTTTGTTCACGACGCTGTTCTGAGAGTAAGGGCAATGCCTTCTCCCAGTCAAAATCGGCTATATGATCATTCAGGTAAACCATCCTTCAACATTCAGATTATCATCATCAAGGGTGCAAAATTACGAAAAAAAACGCTTATTATTTTGTTTTGCAACTGTTTTTTCGTACCTCTGACTTCGTCGAAGGTACTTTCGCGTTCGAAAATACTCGAATAAATTTGGTATTTTGCTCACTTATTCGTACCTTTGCAGGCGAATAACCAAAAAAACAGCAAAAAAGATGGACGACTACCCGGCGGATAATTACAATTCGTAAGGCAGGGGACAAGGTGGCAAGGCTGCTAATCCCTTTGCCATTAAACTATTGTTGTACTTCAAAAAGGATTAGCACAATGAAGACTTTCTGGAACACCCAAGGTGGGCTTAGCCAGTTCAACGAGTGGCAGCCCAATTGTTGGATACAAGTTACGTGTCCTACAGAAGAAGATCAGCAGTTTCTGGAAGAAAAGTTCCAGATACCCAACTACTTTCTCTCCGACATTAGCGATACCGACGAGCGTGCCCGTTATGAATACGATGACGGATGGATGCTTATCATCTTACGTATTCCCTATGTCAAGGAGGTCCGATCACGCACACCCTACACGACAGTACCTTTGGGTATCATCCACAAGCGCGATGTCACCATCACCGTCTGCTATTACGAGACCAACATGATGATTGACTTTGTCAGCTACCAGCAAAAGCGTGGCGAGGGCTTCACCGACTATGTGGACATGATTTTCCGCCTGTTCCTCTCCAGTGCAGTATGGTACTTGAAACGCCTGAAACAGATTTCGATGCTCATCGAGAAGGCCAAGCGCAATCTGGACCGCGAGGTGAACAACGAGTCGCTAATCGGACTATCCCGTCTGCAAGACTCACTCACCTACTTCAACACCTCCATCCGTGGTAACGAGGTATTGCTGTCGAAGCTGAAATTCAAGTTGCAGATTGACGAACTGGATGCCGACCTCATCGAGGATGTTAACATCGAGATGACACAGGCCCGCGAGACCACCAGCATCTACTCGAACATTTTGGAATCGACGATGGACACTTACCAGTCGATTATCAACAACAACATGAACACCATCATGCGTACACTGACTTCGGTCACCATCATTCTGATGTTGCCAACGCTGGTGGCTTCATTCTTTGGCATGAACCTCGTCAACGGCATGGAAAACAGCCCGATGGGTTTTGCCATTGCCATCATCCTTTCTGTGGCTATTTCGGCGGTTTCACTACTGATTTTCCGTCACAAACGACTGATTTAATCATTTTTTTTCAAAAATATTAGGCCGTTAGATTTTTTTTTTATAATTTTGAAGCCTGATTATGCATGTTAGGCTCTCTTGAGCCATGCTGATAAGTCAAGAACTAACCGAATCATTCACTAAAAAATTATGATGATGGACTCTCAAGAAAAAGCTCCTATTGAAGAGCAGAACGTAGAACAGAACGTAGTGGAAACCGCAGCTGAGACCTCAGAGGGAACTACTCCTGAGCACAAGCAGTATCAAAGCAAGAAAGAGGTATTGGAACGTGTCCGTGAGATTGCTCACAGTGACGAAGTGCCTCAGAAGGATGAGATAGACTACCTGAAAACGGTATTCTATAAGATGCATCTTGCTGAGCGCGAGGCCGAATTCAAGGAATACAGCGAGAATGGCGGCGACCCAGAGCAATATCAGGTAAAGCCCGACCCAGAGGAGGAAGCCTTTAAGGCAGAAATGGGCATTATCAAGGAAAAACGCCAGAAACTGTTCAAAGAGCAAGAGCTGGAGAAACAGGAAAACCTGCAGAAGAAGCTCGACATCATCGAGAAGATCAAGGCTATGGTGACCTCTCCTGAGGAAGCCAACAAGTCATACAAGGAATTCAAGGCACTGCAAGACGAGTGGAAGGAGATTAAGAATGTGCCCGCCGAGCGTGCCAATGAGTTGTGGCGCAACTATCAACTCTATGTGGAGCAGTTCTACGACTTGCTGAAGCTGAACAGTGAGGCTCGCGAATACGACTTCAAGAAGAACCTGGAACTGAAGACCAAACTCTGCGAGGCTGCAGAGAAACTGGCCGACGAGCCTGATGTCATCAGTGCCTTCCATCAGTTGCAGAAGCTCCATCAGGAATACCGCGAGACGGGTCCTGTCAGCAAGGAACTTCGCGAAGAGATATGGACACGCTTCAAAGCCGCTTCCACCGTTATCAACAAGCGCCATCAGCAGCATTTCGAAGGATTGCGCGCCAAGGAGGAAGAAAATCTGGTCAAGAAGACGGCTCTCTGCGAAAAGGTGGAAGCCATCGTTGCCGAAGAGAACAAGGGCAGCGGCGACTGGGAACGTCACACTAAGCAGATTATGGAGATACAGGCCGAATGGAAGACCATCGGTTTTGCTCCCCAGAAGATGAACGTTAAGATTTTCGAGCGTTTCCGTGCAGCCTGCGACGATTTCTTTGCCCGCAAGGCAGAGTTCTTTCGTGGCTTAAAAGACACTTTCAAAGAAAATGCCGAGAAGAAGCGCGCCCTCATCGAGAAGGCCAAAGCCCTGCAAGACTCTACTGAGTGGAAGTCAACCAGCGACAAACTCATTGCCTTGCAAAAGGAATGGAAGACGATCGGTGCCGTTCCTAAGAAGTTGGGCGACCAGCTTTGGGAAGAGTTCCTGAACGCCTGCAACAAGTTCTTCGAGGCCCGCAATGCCGCTGGTGCCGGTCAGCGTGGCGAGGAGCACCAGAACCTGGCAAAGAAGCGCGATGTCATTGAGCGCCTGAAAGCCATTGCCCAGGAGACTGGCGACGATTTGCAGGAACGCGTACAGAAGCTCGTCGAGGAATATCAGTCCATCGGTCATGTACCCTTCAAGGAGAAAGACAAGGTGTACGAGGAATATCATGCCGTCCTCGACCAGCTCTATAAGGATTTGAACATCTCGGTAGCCAAGCGCCGTCTTTCTAAGTTCAAGGACAGCCTGAAACAAGTTGCCGGGCGTGGTGAGAATGCTTTGGACAACGAGCGCGCACGTCTGATGCGCCAGTATGAGCAGTTGAAGGCCGAGGTTCAGACCTACGAGAACAACCTGGGATTCCTCAATGCTGCCTCCAAGAAGGGCAACTCCCTCATTGACGAGATGAATCGCAAGGTTCAGAAGTTGAAGGACGAGGTACAGCTGGTTCGTGAGAAGATCAAGGCCATCGATGCCGAGAATCGCGAGAAAGAGTAATCTTACTTTATTCTTACATATACAAATTCTCCCCGCTCTTTACAGGACGGGGAGGATTTGTATAGATACTGACAGCAGAACTATTCTACTTTACTTCTCACTCAACTTGCGAAAGTTGAGTGAGAGGTTTTACTTCACCACCTTCACGATGACATTTGTCTTCTTGATGTTATTACAGTTAGAGAACACGGCATCCTTCTTAGCCTGAATCATCACGTTCTCCAGGGTGATGCCGTCAATAGGCATTTCGGGAAGTCCGTTGAACTCCATAGCGCGACCTGCATCGTTGCAGACAATGTTCTTAATGTTGATATTGCGGAAGATAGGGGTCTCCTCGTTAACAGGCATCTTGGTCTGGTTGTCTGGATTGTCACCATCGGCTAACATCTCAGCAACCGACTTGCCACCATAATACATGTTGAAGGTAATGGCATCGGTCTTGATGTCGGTCATCGATACATTGTTGATATTGATGTTCTCCACGATACCGCCACGCCCACGGGTTGACTTGAAGCGCAAGCCCACATCGGTGCCCAGGAACTGGCAGTTCTCAACAAGGATGTTGCGGACGCCACCACTCATCTCAGAACCTACGACGAAACCACCATGACCCGCGAATACGGTACAGCCGTTGACAACGACATTCTCACAGGGGCGACCGCGACGGCGACCGTCCTTATCCTTACCACTCTTGATGCAGATACCATCATCGCCAGCATCGAACTTCGAATTGACAATCAGGGCATTCTTGCACGACTCAAGGTCAAGGGCATCGCCATTCTGAGCATAAGCAGGATTACGCGCCAGTACATTATCTAATATAATATTCTCGCACATGAGCGGATGGATGTTCCAAGCAGGAGAGTTCTGGAAGATGACACCTTCGAGCAACACGTTCTTGCAGTTAACAAGCGAAATCATGACAGGACGCAGGAAACGCTTGATGGCATTCCACTCCTCTTCCGTTTGGGCATTGGGCACATTCATGTTGGCACCTTTCTCGCCCTGCACATAGCCCTGGTTAGGCACCCAGTAGCCCTTCTTCATCTCCACACCGCCGGGACGGCTCATAATCTCCTTCCACTGGGCATCAGTAACCTTCGACTTCTTCACGGGACGCCAGAACTGTCCGTTACCATCGATGACGCCACGTCCCGTAATGGCAATATTCACGGCACCATTAGCGCTTAGCGGCGATTGGCAACGGCGGGTATCCAGACCTTCGAAGGAGGTATTGATAATGGGATAGAGCGCTTCGTCACCCGAGAACTGGATAACAGCCCCCACTTCCAGGTGCAAGTCGATATTACTCTTCAGGACAATAGGACCCGTGAACCAGACACCCTGGGGAACCACCAGACGTCCACCGCCCTGCTTGCTCAGGGCATCAATGGCCTTGGCGAAGGCCTGGGTATTCAGCGTTACACCATCGTTGACAGCACCAAAGTCGCGCAGGTTGACCTGACGGTTGGGAATGACAGGAGCCTTCACCTCCGGCATGCTAAACGGAAGGTTGGCTGTGTACTTCTTGTAAGGATTCTCAGCGTGAGCCGTCAATGCAACGGCCATCAGCATCATGCAGACTAGTTTCTTCATATTCAATTTGTTTTTAAAATGTGTTAGTAATTTGTTTCAAGGGTATCATGACAAAGTCACGTTGATGCATCAGGGGATGCGGTATCTTCAAGTCGGGCTCGTCAACGGTCCAGTCGTCGTAGAGCAGGATATCGATGTCGATAGGACGGTCAGCATATTTACAATTTGACGATTTACTATTTGACGATTTACAATTGGACGATTTACAATTTACAATTTGACTGCGCTGGGTGGCATGTTCCTTACATTTGCCCAAGTCGCGCTCTATCTGCTGGGTGAGTGTAAGCACCTCGCGAGGTGTCTTCTCCGTCTGGCAGAGGATGACGGCATTCATAAAGCTGTTTTCAGATTGGAAGCCCCAAGGTTCCGTTTCGATAAAAGAGGACTGTCGGATCACCTCCCCTATCCGCTCACCTATCAGGCGAATGGCTTCGGTCAGGTTCCATTCCCGATTGCCGAGATTGGAACCCAGACCGAGATATAACTGATGCTTAGTCATCCAATATCAGCATTGCATCGCCATAGCAGCCAAACTGATAGCCGTTGTTCAGTGCTTGCTTGTAAGCCTCCATCACCAGGTCATAGCCGCCAAAGGCAGCAGTAGCCATGACCATCGTCGATTCTGAGTGATAGAAATTCGTAATCAACGTATTAGAGAACCCGAACTCATAAGGCGGGAAAATAAACTTATTGGTCCACCCGTCAAACTCCTTCAGCATACCGTCGGTACCCACGGCGCTCTCTGTAGCTCGCATGGTGCTGATGCCGACGGAACACAGGCGATGGCCTTCTTCCTTTGCCTTATTGGCTATCTCAATGGCTTCGGCACTGACCTTCATCTGCTCTGAGCTCATCTTATGCTTGGTCAAGTCCTCTACTTCTATCGGATCAAAACATCCCAATCCACAATGCACCGTGATGAACGAGAAGTTCACGCCGCGAATCTCCAGGCGTTTCATCAGTTCACGGCTGAAGTGAAGACCAGAGGCCGGAGCCGTCACAGCACCCTCATTCTTGGCATAGATGGTTTGGAAGTTCTCCATGTCGTCAGGGGTAGCATCCCGCCTGTCCACAATGTAGCGAGGCAACGGAGCAGAGCCCAGGGCAAACAGCTCGCGCTTGAACTCATCATGAGGACAATCATAGAGGAAACGCAGCGTGCGACCGCGGCTGGTAGTATTGTCTATTACCTCAGCCACCATCGGCCCATCATCTTCGAAGAACAGCTTATTGCCAATACGAATCTTACGGGCAGGCTCTACCAAGACATCCCACAATCGCAATTCCTCGTTCAACTCACGTAACAGGAACACTTCAATCTTGGCGTCCGTCTTTTCCTTAGTACCATAGAGACGCGCGGGAAACACCTTGGTGTCGTTAAGCATTATGACATCACCCTCTTCAAAATAGTCGATGATATTACGGAAGGTCATAAAGCGGTCAGTGTCGTTGCCCTCTGCATCCTTCTCATACATGTCTATCGTCTGGCTCTTACGGTGCAACACCATCAATCGACATTCATCACGATGATACACTTTCTCTACCGTACCGTCTTCGTTCTCGAACACGCGGTGGGGTGGCTCCAATGCCACCTGGCTCTCGGGTAATTTGAATTTGAATTGTGACAGTTTCATATTATGTTATTACGATATTTCAATGTTTCGTTTTTGTTAAATCATATTATTTCAGGGTTTCTATCTCCTGTTGTTCCAACCACTGGGGAAAGTCATCGATGGTAATACAGTCCTCGATTCGCACATCTCCCACACGAGTACGACACAGGGCGGTAAGATAAGCTCCGCTATTGAGTGCCCTTCCGATATCCCGTGCCAAGGAGCGGATATAGGTTCCTTTACCACAAACCACGCGGATGCTCATCACCATCTTTTCGACATCAAAGGCGGTCAGCTCTATCTCGTCAATATGCACCGTCTTGGGAGCCAGTTCTACATCCTGTCCCTTGCGCATCAGGTCGTAGGCACGGTCACCGCCAATTTTACAGGCAGAATATTCGGGTGGCACCTGCTGGATGTCGCCCTCAAAACTGGCAAGCACCTGGCGGACCAATGACTCCGTGATATGGGCTGTAGGATAGGTCGCATCCACCTCGTGCTCCATATCGTAACTGGGTGTTGTGGCACCTAACTGGAGCGTTGCGGTATATTCCTTGGTATGGAGTTGCAGGCGTTCTATCTCTTTGGTCTTCTTTCCCGTACAAAGTATCAGCACCCCCGTTGCCAATGGGTCAAGTGTTCCAGCATGGCCTATCTTCACCCGTTTCACTCCCACACGGCGTGACACACGGGTACGGACAAAGGCCAGCGCACCGAACGAAGTCATCCGGTAAGGCTTGTTGATGCAGATATATTCGCCCTCCGTAAAGTTCACCTTGATTATTGGACTATTTGACTATTTACTATTTGACTATTTGTATTTTACAGCAGACTGCAGGCGATGGTCACTACACCGACCACAGCACAATAGATACCGAAGTATATCAACTTGCCTTTCTTGACAATGTTAATCATCCACTTACAGGCAACACATCCAGAGAGGAAGGCTGCCACAAAGCCTATAGCGAGTGGCAATGCCTCAATGCCACCCATCACATCCTCACCTTTCAACATCTTCAGCACGTCGAGCAGAGCCTCACCTAAAATGGGAGGAATAACCATCAGGAAGGAGAACTGTGCCATCGACTCTTTCTTGTTGCCCAACATCAATCCCGTAGCAATGGTAGAACCCGAGCGCGACACACCGGGCAGTACGGCAACCGCCTGAGCCAATCCTATGATAAAAGCATCCTTCCACGAGATATGCTCCTTCTGGCGGGGCTTGGCATAATAGGAGAAGATGAGCAGAGAGGCGGTAATCAGCAGACAAAAGCCCACAACCAACAATCCCGATCCGAAAATCTCCTCTACATAATCCTTGAAGAACAAGCCGACAATGCCCACAGGAATCATGGACACCACAATGTTCAGCGCATACTTGGTCTCTGCATTCAGCTCGCACTTGAACAGACCGCGTACTATCCAGTCTATCTCGCTCCACAGGATGACGATAGTCGATAAGACGGTTGCCACATGTACAGCCACGGTAAACATCAGGTTATCGGCACCGTCGCTCATGCCGAAAAGGGCCTGTCCGATAGCCAGATGACCGCTGCTGCTCACTGGAAGATATTCCGTAAGCCCTTGGATGATGCCTAAGATAAGTGCTTCAAACCAACTCATGCCTCTACCTCCTTATTTTCGTCCTCTATGGCTTTATCCGTCTTAGGACGGCGTACCACCGCATAGATCATAGACACAAAACCCAACAGGCAAATGACTGGGGCAACCTTGATACGACGGGCACTGAAGATGTCGGGGTTATATGCGGTTTCAGAAGAACCAGCCCCACTCATCAGCAGGAAACCGACGATGACCACAGCCATACCAATAGCCAACAGTATATAGTTGACTTTATCGAATGCGAAATCTCTCTTATCCATATCTTTCACTTTTCACTATTCACTTTTCACTCTTCACTAGGGCGAAGCCCGTTTCACTCTTCACTAGCGTAGCGCTAAATCTTGTACAATTCACTGGCCTTCATGCGCAGGAACTTGTTGACTGCCAGCCAAGCACAGAAAGCCGTTATCAAGATGCCAAACAGGAATACAGCTCCCGCGGTAATTGCCAGAACATCCCATGTGACGATGTCCAACATGCCAGGCTGGGTAAGATAAAGACCATAGACACCGGCTCCCAGCACACCGTTAGCCAACAGGGCTGCCACCACTCCGACGCCGATGGCCTGTTGCAGGAACGGACGACGGATAAAGCCCCACGAGGCTCCAACCAGTTTCATGGTATGGATGACGAACCTGCGAGCATAAATGCTCAGACGCACCGTATTGCTGATGAGCGAGAACGACACGAAGGTCAACAGCACAGCCAATACCAAGAGAATAATGCTGACACGACGCAGGTTGGCATTCACCTTGTCCATCAGGTCTTCCATATACGAAATGTCGCTCACCCTACTGTCTTTCCTCAGTTCCTTGGCTATCCACTTCAGCGAATCGGTATTGGCATAGTCAGAGGCCAGCTGTATCTCCAAGGTTGCAGGGAAGGGGTTGAAGCCCAGAAACTCCGTCGGGTCACTGCCCAATTCCTTAATCTGCTCCTTTTGGGCCTGTTCCTTACTGATATAGTCGATATTGTGGGAATACGGACGATGGTACAAGTCACGACACAACAAATGGGCATCGTTCACCGTAACACTGTCTTTCAACATCACCGTCACCGTCAAGTTCTCCTTCATGTGGGCCGACAGATGGCGGGCCGACAACACAAAGAACACCACCATGCCCAACAATACGAGCACCATTGTAGTGCTTATACATAATGTAACAGCCTGCATACCACGGCGGTTGCGGACTCTTTTCTTCTTCTTGCTCATTGTATCTTTCTTAGACGTAACACACCTAATTTCGTGACAAGGACTGTGCAAACCGAACGCAATAAACTTGTATATTGCTGAGATAAAGCCTGTTCTCGCACATTTCAGTGTGCAAAGATACTACTTTCTTTTGGTTTTCCCAAAAAAAATAGTAACTTTGCATGCATTATGAGTACAATAATTTATGCATCACCGATTTTCGGTCCCGTACACAGTCGCCGCCTGGGCATCTCACTAGGCATCAATCTGCTGCCTGCCGATGGCAAGGTGTGCTCGTTTGACTGCATCTATTGCGAGTGCGGCTTCAACAAAGACCACCGCCCCACCCTGCCACAGCCTACACGCGAGGAAGTGGCACAGAAACTGGAGGCAAAGCTTCAGCAAATGCAGGCAGAAGGGCAACTGCCCGACGTGCTGACCTTTGCAGGCAATGGCGAGCCGACGTGCCATCCGCATTTTGCCGAAATCATAGACGACACCATCCGTCTGCGTGACCAGTATTGCCCGAAAGCCAAAGTTTGCGTATTGTCAAACTCCACGTTCATCCATCGGCAGCAGGTGCACGACGCCCTGATGCGTGTCGATGACAACATCCTGAAGCTGGACACCATAGACCCCTTATATATTAATAAGGTGGACCGTCCCAACGGTACTTACGACGTAAACGCCATCATAGAACGCATGAAGGCCTTCAACGGCCACATCATCATCCAAACGATGTTTATGCGTGGCGAATGCAATGGCGTTTCGGTTGACAATACCGGAGAAGAGTTTGTAGGTCCCTGGCTGGATGCGGTAAAGAGCATCAGGCCCCAGCAGGTAATGGTATATACCATTGACCGCGAGACGCCCGCCCAGGGTCTGGAGAAAGCCACCCACGAGCAGCTCGACGCCATTCGCGACCGCGTGATAGCAGCGGGAATACCCTGCACCGCCTCCTACTAATGGTTAAGAGTTAAGGGTTAAGGGTTAAGAGTTAAGAAACATACGCTCAAGAATGCAAATTAATTTGTAATCTCTTCGCTTAATCGAAAATTTACACTATCTTTGACCTCCGGTCGAAGATAGGCTGCATCTCGGAAATACAAAGAAAAACAAGTTTTCCTTTGGCATTTCTCTCGATTTGCACTATCTTTGCACGCAGAACCAAACGTAAGAAGATTATGAGCATCGACACCTACAAACTGACAAGCATGGAGGAGCCTACCGACGAGGTGCTCTCGCAACTGATGCGTGAGGCCGCTGAAGAGGCACGTGAGACAAATGCACAGGCAACGCAACGCTATTTTGACGAACTGAGGCAGGCTGCCGCAAACATCAGATAGCCATGAGCCAGACCGCACACCGTCCCGTACTCATCGTTATTGCCGGCCCAAACGGGTCGGGCAAGACCACGATTACCTCGAAGATTCTTCGTCACGAATGGCTTGAAAATGCGCTCTACATCAATCCCGACCAGGTGGCGCAGGACCGATTTGGCGACTGGAACTCGCCCCAGGCTGTGCTACAGGCAGCCCGGTACTGCGAGGAGCAGCGTGAAGCGTGTCTGAAAAACGGTCAGAGCCTCATCTTCGAGACGGTGCTCTCCAGTGACGGCAAAGTGGACTTCATCCGTCGCGCCCGCAATGCTGGCTACTTCATTCGCATCTTCTTCGTTTCGACCTCCCACCCGTCAATCAATTCCTCGCGTATTGCCCGCCGGGTAATGAAAGGCGGTCACGACGTGCCGATTCCCAAGATCATCTCGCGCTATCAGAAGTCGATACTCAACTGCAAGCGCGTGGCAGCCATTGCCGACCGCGTGTATGTTTATGACAACTCTATAGACGACACCGAGGCCCGCCTGCTATTCCGCATGACCGACGGCAAGCTCTTCAAGCGCTACACCGACGACATCCCCCTCTGGGCGCAGACCATCATCGACTTTGTCTGAAGCGATTTCGAACGCAGTTCAATATCCCCCGAGACATCCGCTGGGATGTCTCTTTTTTTTATACAACCGCAGATTCCGTGTCCATCCGTGTCCATCCGTGCCTAATAATTCCGTGTCCATCGTGGACGACGCCCTGGACCAGTCGCTGGCTGACTAAACCATAAAAGTGATAACAAAAGAAGGCCCGAGCTATTTGCCCGAGCCTTCTTTTTTTTATCACAAGTTTCGCATTCGCTCCTTACTCCTCCTCTCCTTACTCCTTCTCTCCTTATTACTTACACATAATTCCTCGTTTCGAATCACCCAGGAACTGAATGATGTTCTGAATCTCAGGGCCGTCGGGCACCTGGGCCTTGATCTGGTTGATGACATCGAACACGCTGGTTTTACCATGAAACAGCAGACGGTAGGCATTGGCTATATGCTTCTGCACTTTCTTGTCGATACCGGCTAATTCCAGAATCTTCGTGTTCACACCACCATACTCCATGGGAGTGCCACCCGCAATAACGTAGGGAGGCACATCGTGAGAGAAGGCACAACCAGCCTGAATCAACGACAGGTCACCAGCACGCGTATTGGCATTCTGGATGGCTCCGGTAGAGAAGATGACACCATTGCCGATGATGCAGTCGCCTGCTATCTCGACACCATTACCAAACACGCAGTTGTTACCTACTACGGTATCGTGACTGATATGAGTACCCTCCAACAGGAAGTTATGGTTACCGATGGTGGTGCTTCCGTCTCTGTATGTTCCGCGATTGATGACCACATTCTCACGAATGACATTGTTGTCGCCAATGTTCACATACGACTTCTCACCACGATAGTTGAAATCCTGTGGCAGGGCAGCAATCACAGCACCCTGGTGTATCTTGTTGTTATTGCCGATGCGTGCGCCGTCCAAGATGGACACGAAGGGCATGATGATGCAATTGTCGCCAATCTCTACATCATCCTCGATATACACGAAGGGGAATATCTTACAATTATTGCCTATTTTCGCCTTTGGCGATACCTCGGCTTTTGGAGAAATTTCATTTGCCATAATCTTAATTTACAATTTGACTATTTACAAATTACGATTTATTTGCCGCCTCCACCTAGAGCAGTGTAGAGCGATACTACAGCCTGCATCTTATTGAAGTCGTCACTAACCTTATTAATCTGAGCAGAAAGCAGTTGCTGCTGTGCCGTAAGCACTTCCAGATAGGTGGAGCCACTACTCTTATAAAGAGATCGGGTATCTTCAACGTTTTTCGTCAGCACCTCAATACGCTGCGACTCTATCTGAGAGTTGGCATCGTACTGGTTGTAGTTGACGAGGGCATTAGACACCTCGTTGCCAGCCTTGAGAATGGCATTCTGCCAGGTGTTGAAAGCCTGCTCGTACTGAAGCTTGGTAACCTTCAGCTTAGCAGTCAGGGCACCGCGGTTGAAGATGGGCTGCAACAGGCTGCCAAAGAAGGTGGTGGTCCACTTACCGGGATTTGCAGTACCTGTCAAGTTTCCGAAACTGGCAGAAGCACCAATGGTAATGGTGGGATAGAACTGCGAGCGAGCCGTCTGGACATCATGGAAACAAGAAGCCAGTGTCATCTCGGCATTATGCACGTCAGGACGGTTCTTCAGCAAGGCAGCACCCACACCTGCAGAGAACTCTGTAGGCAATGACTGCTGAGCCAGCGAGGTACGGGGAATCTGCTGACCAGCCTGTCCGATGAGCAGGCAGAGGGCATTCTCCGTAGAACGTATCTGGCGACGGAAATCGTTGGCCTGTGTCAGTGTTGACAGGTAGGCGGCCTCAGCACTCTGCACACTGGTAGAGCGCATACGTCCCAGGTTATACTGGAGCTTCATCATGTCCCACGTCTCCTTGGACATCTCTGTCATTTCGTTAACGATACGGAGCTGCTCGTCAAGCATCAGCAGGGTATAGTAACAGTTGGCAATACCTCCGATAACCTGTGCACGGACGGCCATCTGGTAGTCTTTCGTGCCGAGGAGCTTCATCTGCGTGGAGCGCTTCTGCGACAAGATGTTGCCGAAGAGGTCGAGCGTCCAGGTAGCAGTGGCAGGGAAAGAATACGACTTGACGGTAGAAGACGGGTCGGTATGCACCGTAGAGATGGAGCCCATCTGCTGTTGTGCACTTCCTATATTAACAGCAGGAAGGAAGGCCAGTTTGGCAGCTTTCAGCATCGTCTCGTACATCTGTACAGAGAGGGCGGCATTCAGCAGGTCAGCATTCTTGGCCAGTCCCTGCTCAATGAGCTGCTGCAACTGCGGATCGGTGAAGACACTACGCCAAGGCAGGTTACCGAAGGAAGCGGTATCTTGCACGGCGAGTGTATCCACGTCAGACAGGGCGTCGCGGATGAGTCCTGTGGTGTTCACGTCGGGACGCTCGTATTTATTGTATAGTCCGCAGCTTGACAGCAACAAGGCTGCGGACATCATCATCATCAGTTTCTTCATATTACTTCTCCAATTCATAATCAACAGGTTTAGCTTGTGCATACTGAGCCAGCTCGGCTGCAACTTCTTCGTTCTCCTCATCATCGAACTTCAACGGACTAATCTTCTCCTGAAGGCCTTGGAAGATAACGAACAGCGTAGGAACGACGAAGAGCTGCAAGATGGTACCAATGAACATACCACCAACAGCGGCAGCACCCAGCGTCTGGTTACCATTCTTACCCACACCACTGGCAAACATCATAGGCAACAGACCGATAACCATAGCCAGTGAGGTCATCAGAATAGGACGCAGACGGGCTGCAGCACCCAGCACAGCAGACCACGTAAGGGCCATACCCATCTGACGACGCTCCAGGGCGAACTGTACTATCAGGATGGCGTTCTTTGCCAACAGACCAATCAACATAATCAGAGAGATCTGCATGTAGATATCGTTAGCATGGCCGAACAGCTGTGTAAAGAGGAAACAGCCTGCCAGTCCAAAGGGTACGGAGAGCACCACAGACAGCGGAAGGATGTACGACTCATACTGTGCAGACAGAATGAGGTAGATGAAGATGAAACACAGCAGGAAGATGATTCCCGTGGTGTTCGATGCCTTGGCCTCCTCACGAGTCAGACCCGAGAAGTCGTAGGTATAACCAGTAGGCAGCACTTCAGCGGCCACCTCCTGAACAGCCTGCAAGGCCTCACCGGTAGAATAGCCGTTAGCCACCGTACCCGTCACGTTGATAGACGTAAACAGATTGAAACGGTTGATGTTCATAGGACCATACACACGCTCCATATTACAGAACTCCTTAACGGGAGACATGCCTGCCGGCGTGCGGACATAAATGCTATTCATAGACTCTGGGGTCATACGTGTCTCAGGAGAACCTTGAATCATGACACGATACAACTTACCATAGCTGTTGAAGTTAGAGGCATACAGTCCGCCGAAATAGCCCTGCAGGGTGGTCAGCACAGCAGTAGGAGTAATGCCCACCTGCTTACACTTAGCCACATCGACATTCACCATATACTGAGGATAGTTCGGGTTGTATGACGTCATAGCCATTTGGAACTCGGGACGCTTGTTCAACTCCTTCAGATAATCCTGAACGATGCCGAAGAACTTGCCCAGGTCGCCACCGGTACGGTCCTGCATGACCAGAGAGATACCTGAGTTAGCAGAGAAGCCAGGAATCATAGGGGGCGAGAATGCCAGAATCTGGGCATCCTTGATATGGGCAGTCTTGATGAAAATCTGGGCGATAACACCAGTAGCATCAAGAGGATTGATGAAGAAACGGTAGATGCCGTCCCCCTCCCAGAGTCCACTGATCTTCCACCACAGGCCTTTCTGACGCTCCTCAAAGTCTTTCAACTTGATGATGAACGTACCCTGATCGGAACCCGAACCGGCTATGAAGTTATAGCCCTGCACCATCTCGCGGTTCTTGATGGCAGGAATCTGCGACAGGATAGAGTCCACCTGTGCCACCACCTGCTTGGTGCGTGCCTCCGATGTGGCAGGGGGCATAGAGATGGTACAGAAGATAGTACCCGTGTCCTCGTCAGGCACCAGACCCGTCTTGGTTGTTGACAGGGTTACCACCAGCACTACAATACCGATAATGACGGTAGCAATGATGGTCAATAGTTTGTGTACCAGCTTCTCGAGAATATTCTTATACTTAACGATAGTCGTGTCGAAAGCCACGTTGAACGACTGATGGAAGCGATCGACGCGCGACATCTTCTTCTCGTGGCCATTCTCATCATGAGGCTTCAGGAAGATGGCACACAAGGCCGGTGACAACGTCAAGGCGTTCAGTGCCGAAATGATAATAGACACCGCCATCGTGACACCGAACTCACGATAGAAGGTACCACTCGTACCACCAATGAACGATACGGGCACGAACACGGCAGCCATCACCAGCGTAATGGAGATGATAGCACCAGAAATCTCGTTCATGGCATCGATAGATGCAGAAAGCGGCGATTTATAACCCTGGTCCAACTTAGCATGGACAGCCTCAACCACCACGATGGCATCGTCCACCACAATGGCAATTGCCAACAGCAAGGCGGAGAGTACCAGCAGGTTGATGGAGAAGCCCATCACGTTCAGGAAGAAGAAAGTACCCACCAGTGATACCGGCACGGCAATCAGAGGAATCAGCGTAGAACGCATATCCTGCAGGAAGATGTAAACCACGAGGAACACGAGTGCCAGCGTCATGAAGAGGGTAAACACCACCTCCTCGATAGACGCATAGAGGAATTCCGTTACATCGTAGTTAATCTTTATCTCCATGCCCGGTGGCATCAGCTTCTTCTGGGCTTCCAACTCAGCCTTTACCTCTTTGGCTATCTGGTTGGCGTTAGAACCAGCCACCTGCTGAACCATGGTCATGATAGAAGGCATTCCGTTATTCTTCATCGACACGTCATAGCCTTCACCACCCAGCTCTATCTTTGCAACGTCTCTCAGTCGAAGTGTCTGTCCTGCGGCATCACTCTTGATGATGATGTTGCCGAACTCCTCAGCAGTTCTGAAACGACCCGTGTAACGCATCGAATACTCGTAGGCTACGCCACTTGCCTGCTGACCGAACTTACCCGGTGCTGCCTCGATATTCTGTTCGGCTAACACTCCTGAGATATCGGCAGGTACCAAGTCATGCTGCTTCATCACGTCAGGATAGAGCCATATACGCATGGCATAGGTCTTCGAGCTGAAGCTGGAAGCATCGCCCACACCCTCGATACGCTTCAAGGCCGGTATCAGGTTAATGGCATTATAGTTGGTCAGGAACTCGTCATCGTAACGACCATCAGAGGTCAGCGAATACATAAGAACCTGTGACGACTGGCGCTTTACCACGCGGACACCAATCTGGTTAACCTCCGCAGGCAGCAAGGCGGTTGCCTGAGAGACGCGGTTCTGCACGTTCACGGCACACATATCAGGATTAATACCCTGACGGAACATCACCTGAATCATGGCTGAACTCGGAGATGCCGTTGACGTGATATAGTCCATACCCTCCACACCGTTGATACTCTCCTCAAGAGGCGTAACAACAGCATTCTTCACCGTCTCGGCATCGGCACCAGGATAACTGGCTATCACCATGATGTTAGGCGGTGCAATATTCGGATACTGCTCGATAGGAAGCGAGACCAGTCCGATGAAACCCAGCAGCACGATGACAATAGAAATCACCGTGGACAGTACCGGGCGTTTGATAAAATTCGTAAAAGTCATGATACTTTACTATTTGACTATTTTACTATTTGACAATTTGACTATTTGACTATCTGACTATTTCTTCATAGCGCCCACGATGTCGCCAGCACTCATAGCCTTTGCCTGCTCCTTAATCTTCTGCTCGTAGCGCTCAGGAGTAATGGGGACAATCTCCATACCGTCAGACAGCTTGGTTACACCATTGGTCACATACTTGTCACCAGCCTTTAAGCCTTCAGTAACCACGTAGTTGACGCCGTCGTTCTGTGGGTCAACCTTAATCTCTGAGTATTTCACCTTGTTTCCCTTATCCAACAGATAGATGAACTTCTTGTTCTGCACCTCACTAACGCAGCTCTGCGGAATCATGATGGCATTGGTGTTCTGACGGGGGATAATGATGGTACCAGCACCACCACTCTTCAGTATTTTCTCGGCATTGGGGAATGCAGCAATCAACTGTACGGAACCCGTTTTCTGGTCAACAACTCCACTCATCTTGGTCACCTTACCTTCATGAGCATAGATAGTGCCATCAGCCAATTTCAACTTCACATCGGGAAGACTCTGCAGTCCGCCGTTCTGTGAGATAGCCATCGCATACTTCTCGGTGACAGAGAAATAAACCTCCATAGAAGAGATGTTGCTCACCATTGTCAACACGTCAGAGGCACTCACCAGAGCCCCCTTCTTGAAAGGCAATGTTCCAACCACACCGGTGGCAGGACTCTTCACAAAGCAGAAACTCAGCATCTCCTTGGCAGAAGCCAGGTTTGCCTGAGCCTGAGCAAGCTGTGCCTTCGCACTCTCGAAAGTATTTTGAGAAGTCTGCAACTCATAATCACCAATGACTCTGTTGGCATGCAACTGCTGTGCATTCTCGTAAGTCAACTTAGCGGTGTTCACTTGCTGCTGGGCAGTATTCACAGCTGCCTGAGCCTGTCGAACCTGAGCCTGATAGGTCTCGTTATCAACAACAAACAGTATCTGACCAGAAGCTACGGTCTGACCTTCTTTCACATTAATCTGGGTCAGGAAACCCTGAACTTTCGGACGAATCTCCACATCCTGTACACCCTTGATGGTTGCAGGATAAGTGCTTTGCATGTCGGCTGTTGAGGTTCCTGCTGTCTGTACAGGATACTCATTGTCACCGAATGTGGGACGGCCACCGCCTCCACCGCATGAAACCAGTGTCGCAGCAATGGCTGCAAACATCATTAACTTTTTCATTTTCATACCTATTTAATCTATAATTACTAATCTCTTACACGAAAACCCGTATTCAAAAGTCTAGTTTTCAAGCTGCAAAATTACTAATTATTTTGGAATATATATAAATAGGTGTAGTATATTTAACAATATTTACCATGTCATTTTACTCACTTATTTGCATCTTTGATTCAATCGAAGATACTTTCGCTCGAAAATGCAATAAGAAAAACACATTTTCTTTTGCATTTTACTCACTTATTCGTATCATTGATTACATCGAAGATACTTTCGCTCGAAAATGCAATAAGAAAAACACATTTTCTTTTGCATTTTACTCACTTATTCGTATCTTTGCACACAGAAAAGAACAGAAAAGATGGAAAAAAGCGAAAGAGACGCCTTGATTACGGCAAATATGGGATATGTAGTGACGCTGGCTCGCCAATATAAAAGCGAGCTACTGAGTACTGACGACCTGATTAGCGAGGGCAGCATCGGACTGATGAAAGCTGCCGAAAAATTCGATCCCAGTCGAGGCAAACCCTTTGTGACATTTGCTGCACCTTTCATTCGCAGGAGCATAGAAAATGCCATCAGTCACCTTTCTGGCGAGGTTCCCGTTATGTCAACCGATGAAAGTCTGCCTATTGGTTCCAACAATAATTACACTTTGCTGAATGTCTTGGAGGATAAAGATGCTCCCAAGACGGATGCAGCACTGGAACTGAACGCCCTTTCCGACGAGATGGCAACAGCCATCAGCACACTTAACGAACGCGAACAGGCCGTCATCAGACGATACTTTGGCATTGACAGCCAGCGTATGACAATGGCAGAGATTGGCACGGAATTGGGATTGAAGCGCGAAAGAGTCAGACAGATACGCGACAAGGCTGTCCGTAAACTCAAGAAACAAGGCCCATCTGCTTAGCTTTTTCCATCAGCAGTGCCATCAGAGGCTCACGCTCATTAGCCACCTTGTTGTCTAACACGGCATCTTTCAAGTATTGTTTCAGTACGCCAACCTCCTTGGAAGGCTTCAAGTGGAACATTTCCATGATTTCATTGCCGTCTATGACGGGCTGCAACAACCGTTTGTAGTCCTTTACTTGCAAGTCAGCCAATTTCTCACGAACCATGCGGAAATTCTCAAGAAACAACTTCTTGCGCACCTCATTCTTCGACGTGATATCCGCCTCACAAAGCGTCATCAAGTCATCAATGTCATCTCCCGCATCATTCAGTAGGCGGCGCACGGCACTGTCTGTCACCTCGCTGTCGGCTATCACCTGAGGACGCATGTGCAAGTCCACCATTTTCTGCACATACTTCATCTCATTACCCATCGGCAATTTCAATCGACGGAAAATGCCCGGAACCATCTTGGCCCCAATGATGTTATGGTTATGGAATGTCCATCCCGCTCCAGCCTCCCATCGCTTGGAGCGTGTTTTGCCGATGTCGTGCAGCAAAGCGCCCCAGCGTAGCCAAAGACTTCCTTGTGCTTTCACGACATTCTCCAGCACTTCCAAGGTATGATAGAAATTATTCTTATGGGCACGTCCATCGCGTTTCTCCACAATATCCAAGGCAGAGAGTTCTGGCAGTATGATTTGTAACAAACCGCTGCGTTGCAGATATTCCAAACCGATACTGGGGTGTGGAGCCATCATGATTTTATTCAGTTCCACCTCGATGCGTTCACCACTGACAATCTGAATGCGGTCGGCCATCCGACTGAGAGCCTCAAAAGTCTCTTCTTCTATTTTGAAGTTCAACTGAGTAGCAAAGCGGATGCAGCGCATCATGCGCAACGGGTCGTCGCTGAATGTCACCTCCGGATCCAAGGGGGTCGCAATGATTCCGTCTTCCAAATCGGCAATACCATTAAACGGATCTACCAGCTCACCGAAGCGGCTCTTATTCAGACAGATAGCCATCGCGTTGATGGTGAAGTCGCGACGGTTTTGATCGTCCTCTAATGTTCCATCCTCGACAATGGGTTTCCGCGAATCGTGGCTATAGCTCTCCTTACGGGCTCCCACGAATTCCACCTCCATATCATGAAACTTCACCTGAGCAGTGCCGAAATTGCGGAAAACAGACAGATGGGCACGTTTCCCCAACAGCTGCTTGAGTTCCTGAGCCACCTGAATGCCACTGCCCACGACCACGACATCAATATCGTCACTCGGACGCTCCAGAAAGATGTCACGCACATAGCCTCCCACCACATAGCACTCCACCCCTAGCCTATCGGCTACGGATGATATCTGGTGGAAAATCTCGCGGTCTAATATTTTCGCCAATGCTTGGTCTGAATACAGCTTCATGAAGGTCTGATATTGTGAATTTGTGCGCAAAGGTACAAAATAATCGTGAAAAAAAGTTGATTTTTGTTTTTTATTAGTTACCTTTGCACTCAAAAATAAATAAAATAAGAAAAAATCTATGAAATTATTCTTAATCACAATGCTTCTGGCGCTGTCATCACAGGCCAATGCAGACAACTATCTTGAGATGAAACCCATTAAGATGGAAGTACCTGAAATGAAAGCCGAGCTGGCGAACGTTTCCGAGGTAAATATGGGACTGACAGAGGTGCCTGAGATGAGCATAGAAGTGGCAGACAAGCAGGAAGTAAATGCTGCCGGTATGAGCCTGAACATGAACAACAGCGCCAATACCTGGAAACCCGACTTTGCTTTCTTTAAGTCAAGAACGAAAGAAGGTTTGAAACCTTATAAGTTCATGGACGACATGACTTTCGCTGGTGTTCCCCTCTTCGTGGCTGGTATCATTGCCAAGAGCGAGAAAAACGCCTTCAAGCAGCAAGCCAAACACTCACTCGTTACAAGTTTCAAAACGGGTATTGACGACTACACCCAGTTCTTCGGTCCTGCTGCTGTTGTAGGTCTGAAACTCGGTGGTTATGAGGGACGTAGCGACTGGCCCCGTTTGCTGGCAAGTGCCGGTATGAGCTATGGTCTCATGGCACTCCTTGTCAACACCATCAAATATTCTGCCAAGGAGATGCGCCCTGATGGTACCTCAGCCAACGCATGGCCTTCTGGTCACACTGCCACCGCTTTCGTAGGTGCCACACTGTTACATAAGGAGTATGGTCTTACCCGCTCTCCCTGGTTCTCTGTGGCAGGTTACGGTGTAGCTACGGCTACTGGTGTGATGCGCGTGTTGAACAACCGTCACTGGATTAGCGACGTACTCTCAGGAGCAGGTATCGGTATTTTGTCAACTGAGTTGGGTTATGCGCTCTGCGACCTGATGTTCAAGGGTAAGGGCTTGCTGCGCAACGATATTCCCGGCATGGCCAGCGTCATCGACCATCCATCCTTCTTTTCTATCAACATGGGTATCGGACTGGGTTCACGTAACCTCGACTTCGACATGAAAGACTTCGGTTGGGCCGACAACATGAACTTGAAGTTCAGCGCATCCACAGCGGTAAGTGCTGAGGGTGCCTACTTCTTCAACCCTTACATCGGTGTGGGTGGTCGTCTGCGCGTGAAGAGCACACCTATCAAAGGCTGGAACAATATCGTAGAAAGAGGTTGGGACGATGCCGTCTTCTTCTACACCCAAGATGATGGTACTTTGGATCCTGACGTAGAAGAGGCTCTCAGCGATATCGACTTCGTGATTGAGAGCGACCACCTGACCGAATTCGCTGCCGACCTCGGTGTATATTTCAACTTCCCACTGTCAGAGCGTTTTGCACTAGGTACGAAAGCGCTGATTGGCCGTAGCATCATGCAGGAGCTGAGTCTGGAAGGTCGTTTAAGTGGCAACAGTCTTATTCCTGATGGCGAATATAAATATCACGTAGACAACAACCGTCCTTTCTCTTCGGAGTGGGATTACTTTACCGTCAGCGGCAACAACACCATGAAATATGGCACCGGCATCTCGCTGACCTATGCCTACAAGCATAACTTCTCATGGAAGGTTTTCCTCGACTACGACTTCACACGCAAGACCTACACCATGAAGTACGACACGGGAGGCTTCTTCAAGGACCTGTTCCCCGTGGATATGGCATCAATATCCCCAGCAGAATACAATGAAAGCTTTGTCACCGAGAAGAGTATCAAGAAGAATATGAACTCCTTTGTAATCGGTGCATCATTTGCTGTCAATTTCTAAGCCGTTATGTCAGAGACTAACGAAAAGACCAACCGCCAGTTTGAGCAGATTATCGGCGAATGCCGTTCGCTGTTCGAAAAGAAGCTCCACGACTACGGAGCTTCGTGGCGTATCTTACGACCCTCTTCACTCACCGACCAGCTGTTCATCAAGGCCAAGCGCATACGCTCCTTGGAAATCAAGAAGGAATCGCTGGTGGGTGAAGGCATCCGTCCTGAGTTTGTTGCCCTTATCAACTACGGCATCGTCGGACTGATACAGATATACAACGGATTCTCCGACACCGTGGATATCACGAACGAAGAAGCCATGAAGCTCTACGACAAATATGCCAACGAAGCGCTGGAACTGATGAAACGCAAGAACCACGACTACGACGAGGCGTGGCGAGGCATGCGTGTCAGTTCTTATACCGACTTCATCCTGACCAAGATTGAGCGCATCAAGGAGATAGAGAACCTGGGAGGCGACACACTGGTCAGCGAGGGCATTGACTCCAACTATATGGACATCATCAACTATGCTGTCTTTGGAGCCATCAAGCTGAGCGAGGAGAAGTGAAGAAAGTCATAGTAAATATCGCCCGACTGGTATTAGCCCTCGTCCTGATACTCTCAGGATTTGTCAAGGCTGTTGACCCACTGGGCACACAATATAAAATAGCCGACTATCTGGAGGCGGCCCATCTGAGCCAGTATGCCCCCGACGTGTTGACGCTGAGCGCAGCCATCATGCTGTCGGCTATCGAGTTTGGTTTGGGCATCTGCTTACTGTTTGCCATCCGTCGCCGTCTGGTATCGCGGTTGGTATTACTCTTAATGCTCATCATGACACCGCTCACGCTGTGGCTGGCCATAGCCAATCCTATCAGTGACTGCGGGTGTTTCGGTGATGCTGTGGTGCTCACCAACTGGCAGACATTCTGGAAAAATCCGGTGCTGTTGACACTGGCCTTTATCGTTTATCAATGGCCATTGGAGATGATGCGATTCGTGTCGAAAACCAATCAGTGGATAGTCACTAACTATTCGGCATTGTTCATCATCATTGTCTCAGGCTGGTCGCTCTACGACCTACCCTATTTCGACTTCCGCCCCTACCATATAGGTTCCAACCTTCGTGAGGGATGGCAACTGATGCTGGAAGGAAACGATTCGCCCTATGCCGACTTTTTCATCGAGCAGATGAAGGACGGCGAGGATATTACCGATTCGGTGCTCAACCATAAGGGCTATACTTTCCTGTTGATATCGCCCCATCTGGAACAAGCCAACGACAGTCAGCTGGACCAGCTCAACGAGCTCTACGAATATGCCGACGACATGGGTTATCCCTTCTTCTGCCTGACGGCAAGCGGCACAAAGGGTATCCATCGGTGGAGAGACATTACCGGATGCGAATACCCCTTCTGCCAGACTGACGAAACCGTATTGCGCACCATTATTCGTAGCAATCCCGGCCTGCTGTTACTGAAAAACGGCAAAGTCATCGGAAAGTGGAGCCACAACCGTCTGCCCGTCATCCAGGAGGCACTGGAGTTCCAGCCGTTGGAGAAGCACGATTTCGGACGCATGCCCGAGGACTCCATCCCACAGAAGATACTCATCATCCTCTTGTGGTATGTGTTCCCCCTCCTACTGCTCACCATTGCCGACCGTCTTTGGGCCTGGTCTGGCTGGGTTAAGAAAAAAGGTACAACTTATAACATATATCAATTATTTAACAAAAAGAAAACAATGAGAAAGAAAATTGTAGCAGGCAACTGGAAGATGAACCTGAACCTGCAAGAAGGTGTTGCTCTGGCTAAGGAGCTGAATGAAGCCCTGAAGGCTGAGAAACCCAACTGCGATGTAGTAATCTGCACTCCGTTCATCCACCTTGCCTCTGTAGCACAGGTATTGGAAGGCAGCGTAATCGGTCTGGGTGCCGAGAACTGCGCTGACAAGGAGAAGGGCGCTTTTACCGGTGAGGTAAGTGCTGAGATGGTGAAATCTACTGGTGCCCAGTATGTCATCTTGGGCCACTCAGAGCGCCGCGAGTACTACAAGGAGACTCCTGAGATTCTGAAGGAGAAGGTGCAGCTGGCCCTGAAAAACGGCTTGAAAGTAATCTTCTGCATCGGCGAGACACTTGCCGAGCGCGAAGCCAACAAGCAGAACGAAGTAGTAAAGGCTGAGCTCGAGGGCTCTGTATTCAACCTCAGCGAAGAGGATTTCAAGAAGATCATCATCGCCTACGAGCCTATCTGGGCTATCGGTACCGGCAAGACCGCTACCGCCGAACAGGCAGAGGAGATCCACGCATACATCCGTTCTATCGTTGCCGAGAAGTACGGTCAGGCTGTAGCTGACGAGACCAGCATCCTCTACGGTGGTTCTTGCAAGGCATCAAACGCTCCTGAGCTGTTTGCCAAGGCCGACATCGATGGAGGTCTGATTGGTGGCGCATCGCTGAAGTGTGCTGACTTCAAGGGCATTATCGACGCATGGAAATAATGAGACGACTCATTACCATCCTCATTCTGTGTATCGGTATTTTCACGAATACCGATGCACAGACTTATACCCAGCGCATCCAGAAACAGTTGGCTGGGCAAGGAACGGTCACCATTCACCAAGATTCCGTCATCGACAACCTCGTGAACAATGCCACCCTGGGCATCAGATCAGCCGGACAATCTGCCAGCAAAGCCACTCCGGCGACAAGACCCCAGACAGGTCAAGTAAGTCAGACAACGAGCCCAACGAGCCAGGCAGTTCAACCCAGCCATACCAATACGGGTTCTGAATCAATTGACACCACAGACACCTCCAAGAAGCTGATGCGTAACAGCTACAAGGTCTCAGGCTATCGCGTACAGGCATTTGCTGGTGGCAACTCACGTGCCGATCGCATCAAAGCCGAACAGATAGGCAACAACATCAAGGCACAGTATGCCGATGTACCTGTCTATGTTCATTTCTATTCTCCCCGCTGGATTTGTCGAGTGGGCAACTATCGCACCTATGAGGAGGCTCATCAGATGCTGCTCAGTCTGCGCAAGATGGGCTACACACAGGCCACCATCGTAAAAGGGAAAATTACCGTGCCCTATTAATCAACAAGCTTTTTCAGCTTAATAAACAAAGAAACACCGTGTACCCAGAAAACGAAATATTCCGCGAAGGCCTCGACGAGTTGGCCTCACACTATAAGGACATCCTGCAATTGTTGGGCGAAGACCCCTCTCGTGAAGGATTGGAAAAAACACCCTTGCGTGTGGCCAAAGCCATGCAGGTGCTCACCCGAGGCTATGAAATGGACGCTCACAAGGTGTTGACCGATGCGCTGTTCAAGGAAGACTACAGCCAGATGGTCATTGTGAAAGATATTGATTTCTTCTCCCTCTGTGAACACCACATGCTGCCCTTCTACGGCAAGGTACACGTAGCCTACATTCCCAACGGCTACATCACAGGGCTCTCCAAGATAGCCCGTGTAGTCGATATCTACAGTCATCGCCTGCAAGTGCAGGAGCGCATGACTCTGCAAATCAAGGAAGCCATCCAGCAAACCCTGAAACCCCTGGGTGTTATGGTGGTTGTCGAAGCTCGCCACATGTGTATGCAAATGCGCGGTGTGGAGAAGCAGAACAGCATCACCACCACCAGCGACTTCAGCGGAGCCTTCAACCAAGCCAAGACCCGCCAAGAGTTCATGAACCTTATTCATAGCAATAAAATCTAAAGCTATCCTATTATGAGTCAGTTCAACAAAAACGTTTATAAAAAGCAAGGTCTCGTTGACGAATTTACTGGCAGTTGTCTGGGCAAGCTCATCATCTTGGGAGTCTTCATCCTCGGTCTCTGCTTCCTGGCCATGATTTCCGTGCCAAGCGAAGAAGAGATGTTCAACGAGACAGAGGACAACATTCGCCAATGTATACAAGACAACATTGATAAGAAAGGCGACATCGTCGATGAACTTGTATGGAACGTAGGACGCAGCTTCTCTGCTGCCGACTCTACGCTCGACAGCAAAGAAGCTTTGGACGCCTTCATAAAATACAACACCATAGACGTATTCCGTCACAGTCTCTATAGTACAGCCCGTCTAAGCAATAGCAGTCATCCGGAAGGTGTTCGTGTGTCCATCGGCATCTTCGGCTTCATCATCTCCACCGTTCATTACGACGACATCGTATTAGACTCCGGCCCCGTTCGTAACAACTACGACGATCAGTTGATTAAGCCCGAATATGTTCCTATAGAAGTGCCTGAAGAAATTCTGAATGACACGCCCAAAATACATACCCACCACGACAAAGACACGCTGAAAAAATAGTATCATACCACTTGTTTTTTGTATCCATATTCTGCAAATTGGTTTCATTAATGAATTCGATCATCGTCATTAATGAACTGAAAAAAACGGGTAAAGATACATTATCCAAAAAACAAATATTTCTCCGCCAAGTGGCTTAAGCTTTTGATTTTCTGAAAGATGACGGCGGAGGAATTTGAATGCGGCTGCTATTGGGGTTCTGCTACCCGACAAGTGGAAACAGGCCAGCAAACTTGGATAGAAGCTACAGCGGTTACGCTTACTTACTTCTCAGGGAAGCCTCTGTAAGGACGGAAAAGGGAAGGTTCATGGTTGAGAGGCTGGACCTAAGCGGTAGCGAGGCCGTATTTAATGAATCTACCACTTAAGTCACAAGACTCTATGACTTTAGTCGCAAGACCTTGCCACTATAGTGGTAAGACCCTGTGACTTAAGTCGCAGATTAAAAAGAGCGGACTTAATAGGTACTTAAGTCCTAGCTCACAACTGTTTAGGATGCTCCCTAAAACAATAGTGTTCGCGTGCGAAATAACATTCGTTAAACGAGAAAGAGCAAAATCCTCCTTTTTCTTTTTTTACTGGTCCTTCTGCAAGTTAGTTGAAACATCTTAATTCTTGACAAATTAAACAAGTAGCTTTTCTATGAAAAAACTCATTAAATCGATTGACTCGAGCTATTTCATGATTTGACTCGAGTCATTTTTTGAGGACCTTGGAGTACATGAATGCTGTCCTTCTGAAATCTTGACAAGACTTTCAACTAAATGGCAGAAGAACCATCAAAAAAAAAGAGTTTTACCTTAATGAAAAAAAGACCAAGAATCATTTGACTCTTAGCCTTTTCCGTTCTGTCGGGATTACTGGACTCGAACCAGCGACCTCGCGCCCCCCAGACGTGTGCGCTACCAACTGCGCTAAATCCCGATCATTTTGCTCGTAAGCGGGTGCAAAGGTACAATGTTTTTTTGAATCCTGCAAATTTTCTCCCCACTTTTTACCCAAAAGTTTTATAATTAATGTTATTTCCTTGGTCAATTATCAAATAATTCGTAACTTTGTCAGTTGTTATACACATATAATATATAAACGAAAACGACATGCAATACCAGATAAAGGCTCCAAGCCTGCTGAACCAGACAATCAAGCTACCAGCATCAAAGAGCATATCGAACCGCGCACTGATTATCCACGCCTTAACGGGAGGCACTATCCTGCCCGACAACCTGTCGGACTGCGACGACACCTCGGTCATCGTCAATGCGCTGCACAATAACCCCTACGAAATCAACATCAAAGCTGCAGGTACAGCCATGCGCTTCATGACAGCCTACCTGTCTGTCAAAGAGGGCGAAGAGCATGTGCTGACAGGAACAGAGCGCATGAAACACCGACCCATCGGCGTGCTGGTAGATGCCCTGCGCCACCTTGGGGCAGACATCAGCTATATCGGCGAAGAGGGGTTCCCTCCGCTACGCATCAGGGGCAAGAAACTGGAAGGCGGGCTGCTGGAAGTGCCTGGCAACATCAGTTCACAGTATATCTCTGCCCTGCTGATGATTGGTCCTGCCCTGAAAAACGGACTAACACTGAGGTTGACGGGTGATATCATTTCCCGTCCATACATCGACTTGACGCTATGGACCATGCGTGAATTCGGGGCTGATGCCGATTGGAGAGACTTTGAAACCATCAACGTAGAAGCGAAGCCATACCAGGAGCGTACCTACTATATAGAAAACGACTGGAGTGCAGCTTCCTACTGGTATGAGATGATGGCGCTAAGCACCCATGAGGACGACGAGATACGACTGGAAGGGTTGATGGACGGCTCGAAACAAGGCGACTCTTCCGTGCGCTATATCTTCAGTCTGTTGGGTGTGAAGACTATCTTCGGAAGCCGTGAGGAAGGCATCCCCACCACCGTGACGCTGCGCCACACGAACCGTTGTGTTCCACGACTGGAGTACGACTTTGTCAACTCACCCGACCTGGCACAGACTTTCGTGGTGTGCTGTGCGCTGAAGAACGTACACTTCCGATTCACAGGACTATCTACCCTGAAAATCAAGGAGACCGACCGCATAGAAGCCATGAAGAAAGAGATGAGGAAATTGGGCTACGTGATACACGATGTGAATAATAGTGAACTGATATGGGACGGTGAGCGTTGCATACCCGCCATAGAAAGCGGCATAGACACCTACGAGGACCATCGCATGGCTCTGTCGTTTGCCCCTTCCTCACTTTGCATGGACGGTATCAAAATCAACAATCCTAACGTTGTTACCAAGTCATATCCACACTTCTGGGAGGATATGGGCAATGCCGGCTTTGGTATTGAAAGCATTGCCTGTGAAGAGTGAAAAGTAAAAAGAAAGTATGGATTTCCTGCTGATAGTCATCGTCTCGCTGATAGCATTAGGCATCATTGCCGCCATTTTTTCTATAGGCAGCAGTGACGACGAGCCTATTGTCAACAAAGAGGACGGTTGCGCCTCATGCACCAGCAGGAAGGACTGTAAACTGGCAGACTTAGCCGATAAGAGCAAGAAGGTTTGCCACTTGCTACTTATCATCTTGCTTCTCACTGGCTGCTCGACCAAGAAGAACACGCCACAGAGCCGCTTCTGGCAATCGTTTACCGCAAGATACAACACCTACTTCAATGGCTCTCAAGCGTTCATAGAAGGCAACATAGAGAAAGAAAACGGTAACCGGGACAACTGTACGGAACTGATTCCGTTATACATGGTTGGCAATAAACAAAGCCGTAATCTGGGCGGAGGAAACTTCGACCGCGCCATCGAGAAATCGCAGAAAGCCATCAAGCAGCATAGCATCAAACGCCGTCCGGAATGGAATAAGGGACGCCGCAAGACGGCTAAGGACATCGAATGGCTGAGTCGTCGCGAGTATAACCCCTTCCTCTGGCGGGCATGGCTCCTAATGGGTAAGTCGCAGTTTCAGAAAGGCGAGTTTGAAGAGGCTGCTGCCACCTTCTCCTATATGACGCGCCTGTATCAGACGCAGCCTCCCATTCTTGGCATTGCCCGTGCCTGGTTGGCCAAAAGCTATACTGAACTGGACTGGTTGTATGATGCAGAGGACGTGATTACCAAACAACAACGCGACTCGATGGACTACCGGGCTGTAAAGGACTGGGACTACACGTATGCTGACTACTACATACACAGTCAACGCTACGAAGAGGCTGTAACCTATCTGCGGAAAGTCATTCGCCATGAAAGACGCAGGAAACAGAGAGCCCGCGAATGGTTTCTGATGGGTCAGCTGCAAACCTTGTTGGGTAACCGCCAGCAGGCCTATGAAGCCTACAAGCACGTCATCAGGCTGAATCCTCCCTATGAGTTGGAGTTCAATGCCCGCATAGCCCAGACAGAGGTGTTACCCACTATGGACCTTCAGCGTAAAGTCAAGAAACTAAAACGGATGGCAGCATCGGACAACAACAAGGACTATCTGGACCAGGTTTACTATGCCATCGGCAATACCCATCTTACCCAAAAGGACACCTTGAATGCCATTGAAGCTTACGAGATGGGCTGTAAGAAGTCAACTCGCAACGGGGTGGAGAAAGGAGTACTGCTACTGACACTGGGTAACGTATATTGGCAAATGGAGAAATATGGCGATGCACAGCGCTGCTACGGACAAGCCATTGGACTGCTTGACAAGGACCGTAAGGACTATGAGCAACTGTCGGAGCGTTCCAAGATATTGGACGAATTGGCGCCCCATACTGATGCCGTTGAGTTGCAAGACTCGCTGCAACGACTTGCCAACATGTCTGAAGACGAGCGCAACAAGGTGATAGACCAGATCATAGCCGAACTGATAGAGAAAGAAAAAGAGGAACAACGCAATCTGGAAGAAGCAGAGGCCGAAAGAATCAGTCAGCAACAGGCAGCAATGGGCGGGGTACAGCCCTTAACACCCTCGCCTCAGCCTTCCCTGCCGCAGACAACGGGGTCGAGTAGTTGGTATTTCTATAATCCACAAGCTGTCAATCAAGGAAAACAGGTGTTCCAAAGACTATGGGGCAAGCGTCAAAACGAAGACAACTGGCAGCGTATCAACAAGACGGTGGTGGAGAACACGGAGAAAACGGACAGCCCAAACGGCTCCGGAAATCCAGACAAACCTGACGAGCAAGGAGGTTCTGAGATACCAGAAGAACTGGGCAACTCAGGAAAAGCCGATGAAAACCTGCCCGACTCCGCTACATTGAACGATCCCCACCAACGCGAATACTATCTTGCCCAAATACCCTTCACGGAGGAGCAACTGGCAGCCAGCGACAACCTCATCAAAGACGGCCTGTTCCATGCAGGCATCATCTTCAAAGACAAGTTGGACAACCTGAGACTCAGCAAGAAGTACTTAGACAGGCTGACCACACAATATGCAGACTATGAGCACAACGACGAGGCTTGGTACCACCTGTTCCTACTCTACTCACGACAGGGGAACAAGGAGATGGCAGACTGGTGTGTAGAAAAGCTGAAACAAGACTTCCCTGAAAGCGAATGGACCATATTGCTGAGCGATCCCTACTTTGCAGAAAACCAGCGTTTCGGCGTCCATCTGGAAGACTCGCTGTATGCTGCCACCTACAATGCTTTTAAGGAAAACAGGTACGAGGAGGTAAAGACGAACACGCAACTGTCGAAAAGCCGTTTCCCCCTGGGACAACATCGTCCGAAGTTCCTCTTCATCGAGGGACTGAGCCTGCTGAACGAAGGGGATTTCACCCAATGCACCGAGCGCATGAAACAGGTCGTAGAGAAATACCCGCAAAGCGAGGTTAGCGAAATGGCCGGCATGATTATACGCGGGGTACAACAAGGCAAGCAGCTGAATGGCGGCAAGTTTGACTTAGGAGATGTCTGGACCTTGCGCGATGCTGACAGAATGGCACAAGACTCCACGCACATCGACACGCTGAGCATAGAACTGGACGTGAAGCATGTGTTCCTGTTGGCTTATCAGCCCGATTCTGTCAATCAAAACCAGTTGCTCTACGAGATGGCGAAGCATAACTTCTCCAACTACTTAGTGCGAAACTTTGAGATTGTAATCGACCAAGACACGCACGGCCTGAGCCGAATGATTATCAGCGGATTCCTCAGCTACGACGAGGCACGCCAATATGCCCGTCAACTGTATGGTGCCGGAGGCATGTTGGCAGACCTGCTGAAACATTGCAGAAGCCTCATCGTCAGCGAACAGAACCTGCCATTGCTGGGAACAGTATTCAGCTATGCAGACTATGAGCTGTTCTTCGAGAAACAGTTGGCACCTATCGAGATATCCAAGAAACCTCTGTTGGAAGAACCCGAAACAATTATCCAGAAAGAGGAAGAGGATGAGGAGGAGACTGAAGATACGGACAATCCAGAGAACGCTAATGAAAACAATGGTGGATACATTGAGTTCGACGATGATTTCTGGAGGTAATTAAGAGATAAGAGGTGAGAGGTGAGAAACTAATGTAATTGAGATATGACGAACGGACTATTACTTTGGGCTGACGATGAGATGGAACTACTGCGTGCCCATCTGCTCTTTCTAGAGAAGAAAGGTTATGAGGTAGTTACCGTGACCAACGGCAATGATGCCATAGAAGAGTGCAGGAAGCGCACCTTCGACCTCGTATTACTTGACGAGATGATGCCTGGCTTGAGCGGACTGGAAACCCTTCAGCGCATCAAGGAGATTTCCCCCCAAGTACCTATCGTGATGGTGACCAAGAGCGAGGAAGAGGACATTATGAACCAAGCCATCGGACAGCAGATTGCCGACTACCTGATAAAGCCGGTGAATCCGAACCAGATACTCCTTTCGCTGAAAAAGAACATTCACCGCAAAGAGATTATAACAGAAACTGTTCAGGCCAGTTATCAACAGCAGTTCCAACAACTGTCGATGCAAATCATGGACTGCCGTACGTGGCAGGAATGGGTTGACATCTATAAACGACTGGTGCGCTGGGAACTGGAGTTGAGTGCTACCGATTCGCAGATGACAGAGATGCTGAATATGCAGAAAGAGGAAGCCAACCGTGGCTTTGGCAAGTATATCAAGCAGAATTACATGGACTGGATGAACCGGTTTGACGGAAAGGGTGCGAAGGACGACAGCATGCCCATCCTCTCACCAGAGCTTTTCAAGACCAAGGTCTTTCCGCTGCTGAATGAAGGGGAGAAAGTATTCCTCATCGTGCTGGACAATTTCCGCTACGACCAATGGAAGATGCTGGAAAAGGAGATTGGTGACCAGTTCGAGATTGACGAGGATTTGTATTGCAGCATCCTGCCCACCGCCACACAATATGCCCGCAATGCCATCTTCTCCGGACTGATGCCTGAGCAGATAGAAAAAATGTTCCCGGAATTATGGGTTGACGAGGACGAGGAAGAAGGCAAGAACCTGAACGAGGAACCGCTCATCAAGACACAACTGGAACGCTATCGTCGGAAGAACACGTTCAGCTATCATAAAATCAACACGTCCACGGAGGCTGACAAGCTGATGGGTCAGTTGAATGAATTACAGAAGAACGACCTGAACGTCGTAGTCTTCAACTTTATAGACATGCTCTCCCATGCCCGTACAGAATCCAAGATGGTACGTGAGCTGGCCAACAGCGAGTCTGCCTATCGAAGCATCACGCTCTCGTGGTTCCGTCATTCGGTGATAGCTGATCTGTTCCGTCAGTTGTCACAAAGCGACTACCGGGTTATGATTACCACTGACCATGGTTCCATCAGGACTACCAACCCCGTGAAGATTGTCGGCGACCGTAACACGAACACCAACCTGCGCTACAAGTTAGGCAAGAACCTGTCCTACGACTCCAAGGAACTGTTTGTCATCAAGGACCCGCACAAGGCTCACCTGCCCTCCCCTAACCTGTCCACGAGTTATGTGATAGCCACAGGGGACGACTTCTTTGCCTATCCCAATAATTACAATTACTACGTCTCTTACTATCGTAACACGTTCCAGCATGGAGGCATTTCGATGGAAGAGATGATTATCCCCATCATTAACCTGAAAGGCAGAAAACGATAAGATATGGAAATCAGAATAGAAAACTTAGACAACATACGTGCTGCAGCACGTGAGTTTATCCAGAACATGGGAGATGCTCACGTCTTCGCCTTCTACGGCAAGATGGGAGCAGGAAAGACCACCTTCGTAAAGGCCATCTGTGAGGAGTTGGGCGTGGAGGATGTCATTACCAGCCCCACGTTTGCCATTATCAATGAGTATGAGGGCGATGAGACCATCTACCACTTTGACTTCTATCGTATCAAGAAGCTGGAGGAGGTTTACGACATGGGCTATGAGGATTATTTCTACAGCGGTGCCCTCTGTTTCATTGAGTGGCCAGAGCTGATAGAAGAAATATTGCCCGATGATGCTGTACGTGTCAGCATCACCGAGCAACAAGACGGGAGCAGGCTCGTCAAGTTTTAAAGCGTCTGCTCCTGATAGTCTAAGTCAGCCTGAACAACGAAGAACACCTCGTCGGCTTGATAGTCGCCCTGGCCTTCTTTCTTGGCTTTCTTGCAAACGGCTTCTGCCACTTGCTCCAAGTCAATCTCTACCTCATCGTCATCCAGATCGAGCACACCACTCTCATAGTAATACTCAACGATAAGGTCCATCAGACGAAGGATATCGTCTTGGGTATAACGTTCCTTCAGGTCTGCGGGTAATTGGCTAAGGATGAACTCCGCCTCGCGGGCATCTTCCTCAGCATCCATTCTCAATTCTTCGTCAAGACTGGCCATCGCTTAGAGTAATGACTGGAACTTCTCTTCAATCTTTGCCTTAGGCTGTGCACCTACCAGTTTGTCAACTACCTGACCGTTCTTAAAGAAAAGGATGGTAGGAATATTACGAATACCAAACTCAACAGCCAGATCTTCGTTCTCCTCCACATCACACTTACCTACGTTAATCTTACCGTCGTATTGCTCTGCCAGTTCAGAAATGACTGGACCAACCATACGGCAGGGGCCACACCATGTTGCCCAGAAATCGACTACTAACGGCTGCTCGCCATTCTTCAGGCTCTCGAAATTCTCGTTTGTGATTGTTACTTCCATAATACTTAAAATTACAAATTAATGATTGATACCTTATTTATCTTTCTCGCTTTTCTTGCAACAAATATCGTGCCACTAATTAATCTTATAGTCCAGCGCATCCGTCTGTTCAATATATCGAATCAACTTGCTCTTCACATCGACAGCCTTCGTCGTACTCCGCAACAGAACATGGTTCTTACCCATAGAGTCGTGCAACTGGAAGAAGAGCTTAGTGCTTCCAGGATGCTCGGCAATCAGTTCACCCAGTTCCGTCACGATCTGGTCATCCAGCAAATCAGTAGTCAACGAGATGGTAATGCGGTCAATGGCCTTGTCCTTCACTGTCTGTAAGTACTCGATGTTTTGTACCTTCAGCCCCATGATGTCACTAAACTGGAAGCGAGGTTGCACCTTAGCGGTGATATAGACAGAAGCACCATCGGTGAACATACCACTCCAACGGCCCCACTCTTCGCCAAACAGCGCCAGTTCGCCACTTCCCTTAAAGTCCTCCAAGGTGACAAAGCCACAGGGGTTACCCCGTTTGTCAAAGCGGGTACGGACAGCAGTAACGATGCCTCCGATGATCACATCCTCACGATCCTTCAGGCTATTGACATCTGCCAATTCGTCACATCGGGTGTTGCAAAGGTTGTCCAGCACGATCTTATATTCGTCCAACGGATGAGCCGACAGGTATATACCCACCAGTTCTCGTTCCTTATTCAAGCGTTCAATGTCACTCCACCGGCTTTCCGACTTCAACAAGGGCGGAGTCTGTATCTCAATATCACCAAAACCACCGAATAGCGAGGTCTGAGCCTCTTGTTGTTCAGCCTGATAGGTCTGCCCATAACGCATGATGGTGTCGATAAAGGTCTCCCCCTTGTTGTTCTGTGCAAAGAAGTCCTCTCTGTTAATACCGAAACTGTCAAAGCCACCACTCAAGGCCAGAGACTCAAAGGCCTTACGGTTCACCTGACCGAAATTAATGCGCTGCACGAAATCGAAGATGTTCTTATAGGGTCCGTTAGCCTCTCGCTCATCAATGATAGACTGCGCCACACCATCACCTATACCCTTGATGGCAGCCAGTCCAAAGCGAATCTCACCCTTCTTGTTCACACCAAACTTCTGGTACGACTCGTTCACGTCGGGGCCCAGTGTATCGATGCCCATCGCCTTGCATTCATCCATCAGCTTGGTGATTTCAGTAATCTGGTCGCGACGACGGCTCATAATGGCAGCCATAAACTCTGCCGGATAGTTGGCTTTGAGGTAAGCTGTCTGATATGCCACCCATGAATAGCAGGCGGCATGCGACTTGTTGAAGGCATAGGAGGCAAACTTCTCCCAGTCTGCCCATATCTTGTCAAGCACCTTCTCGTCATGTCCGTTTTTCTTACCGCCTTCAATAAACTTAGGCTTCATGGCATCTACGATGTCCTTTTTCTTCTTACCCATCGCCTTACGGAGCGCGTCGCTCTCACCACGGGTGAAGTCAGCCAACTGACGTGACAGCAACATCACTTGCTCCTGATAGACGGTAATGCCATAGGTATCCTTCAAATACTTCTCCATACAGGGGATGTCGTATTTGATTTCCTCCTTCCCGTTCTTTCGTGCGATGAAGGAAGGAATATAATCCATAGGTCCTGGGCGATAGAGCGCATTCATGGCTATCAGGTCTTCAAAAACCGTAGGATGCAACTCGCGCAGGTATTTTTGCATACCGTTCGACTCAAACTGGAAGGTACCAATGGTGCGTCCCTGCTGGTATAGCTCGAACGTCTTGGGATCGTCAATGGGGATATTGTCCAAGTCAACATCAATACCTCTTGTCTGCTTGATGACAGCACAAGCCTCCTTCATCTCCGAAAGGGTCTTCAGTCCCAGGAAGTCCATCTTAATCAGTCCCGTTGACTCAATCACGTGTCCGTCATACTGGGTACAGTTCGTCTTGGTATCCTTGAAGTCTGGGTCATCAGCAGTCGATACGGGGACCCAGTCACTAATCGGGTCGCGACAAATAATGAACCCACAAGCATGAATACCCGTTCCGCGGACGGTACCTTCAAGCATCTTGGCATATTTGATGGTATTACGCAAAGCGATATCATTGCTGGCCTCGGCATCGCGGAGTTCCTGCGTACATTTGATGGCGTTGGGCAGATTCATCTTCATACCCTCTGGCAACCGGTCTGGAATGGCCTTACAAAGCGCATTGGACACAGCAATAGGCACCTTCTCCACACGCGCCACATCCTTAATCGAGTTCTTAGTAGCCATCGTGGCATAGGTAATGATATGGGCACAGTTCTCATGACCATATTTATCTTCTACCCACTTCAGCACCCGTCCACGTCCGTCGTCATCGAAGTCGGTATCGATATCGGGCAACGAGATACGGTCAGGGTTGAGAAAACGCTCAAACAGCAAATCGTATTTCAACGGGTCTATCTTGGTGATGCCCAAGCAGTAAGCCACGACGGAGCCTGCTGCCGAGCCACGTCCCGGTCCTACCATGACGTCCAACTCATCGCGGGCGGAGTTGATAAAGTCCTGTACAATGAGGAAGTATCCCGGGAAACCCATCGTCTTCATGATATGCAACTCAAAGCGCACGCGGTCGTCCACCTCCTTCGGGACTGGATCTCCATAACGTTTCTTGGCACCCTTGTAGGCCAGCTCGGCCAGATAGTCTGCCTCAAACTTGATGCGGTACAGCTTGTCATAGCCACCCAGTTTCTTGATTTTCTTCTCGCCTTCCTCTTGTGGCAACTGGTTCTCTCCATTCTCGTCACAGGTAAATTCCTTGAACAGGTCTTCTTCTGTGAACTTCTTGCGCCATTCCTCTTCCGTGCCAAACGACTCTGGAATGGGGAAGAAAGGCATAATCGGGTCATGGTCCAGACTATATATCTCTACCTTATTTAATATATCCAAGGTATTCGTGAGAGATTCCGGTACGTCAGCAAACACCTCATTCATCTCCTCGCGCGTTTTAAACCATTCCTGCTTCGAGTAGAGCATACGGGTGGGATCGTCCAGGTCCTTACCTGTGGATAGACAGAGCAGATGGTCATGAGCCTCAGCATTCTCTTGGTCCACGAAATGGGCATCATTGGTGCAAACCAGCTTGATGCCATACTCATGAGCCAGTTCTATCATGACCTTGTTGGCTTTCTGTTGCAAGGGAAAAGTCTCACGATTGGCCCTGATGCTGGGGTCTTTCACCTCATGGCGCTGCAATTCCAAATAATAGTCGTCGCCAAACACACGATGATACCACTCAATGGCCTCACGTGCTCCGGCAATATCACCCTCCAAAATCTTATGGGGAACCTCCCCGGCAATGCACGCCGAGCAGACGATCAAGCCCTCGTGATATTTCTCCAAGTCCTCACGATCGGTACGAGGGCGCATATAATAGCCGTCAATCCACGAATTGCTGACCAGTTTAATCAGGTTCTTGTAACCTTTATAGTTCTTGGCTAAAACGATAAGATGATAACCGCTCTGATGCTTCTTGTCACCCTTCAGCGACTTGGAGCCATAGCGTGACACATACATCTCGCAACCGAAAATCGGCTTGAAAGGTTCAAGTCCGTCTTTTTTACGGCCCTTATTGATGCCGTTCACATAGTCGTGAAACTCTTTAATGCCAAACATGTCACCGTGGTCCGTAATGGCCATACCCTTCATGCCATTAGCCACCGCCTTGTCAACAAGCCGTTTGATACTCGATTGTCCGTCAAGAATCGAGTAATATGTATGTACATGCAAATGTATAAAATCTTCCATTTTTTTGCGATTTTGAGGTGTAAAGATACTACGAAAAGCTGAGAATACAAAAAAAATTCATAATTATTAAGGTGCATTCTCAAAATTCTTCACTTTTCACTTTTCTCTTTTCACTTTTTTTTGTACCTTTGCATCTGATAAATGCTAAAACTACTGATAAATACCATATGGGAGAAAGAATAAAAAAGCTCAAGAAAATAAGAATTCATCGTGAAGGCACCAACGAGTTGACACTTAGCATGATTGCTTTGGGCGTTATCGGTGCCTTGCTTTGGACCTATATCGACAACAAAATTCCATTCTGGGCATTCGTCCTCGTGTTCGGTACTATTTGGGCAATAGCCCTTAACTTCTATCGCTGTCCTATCCGCTACTTCAATGGCGATTCCGACAAGTTAGTCGTAGCCCCTGCTGATGGTAAGATTGTGGTGATTGAAGAAGTGGAGGAGAACACTTATTTCCATGACAAACGACTCATGATTTCCATCTTCATGAGCCCATGGAACGTTCATGCCAATTGGTTCCCCGTAGATGGCAAAGTGAAATTCGTAGAACACTTCAATGGCAATTACCATAAGGCCTGGTTGCCGAAAGCCAGCGAGGAGAACGAACATGCCGACATTATGATAGAGACTCCCGACGGACAAGAGGTGCTGGTACGACAGATTGCCGGAGCCCTCGCCCGCCGCATCGTCACCTATGCCAAGGCAGAAGAAGAGTGCTATATTGACGAGCATTTAGGCTTTATTAAGCTGGGTTCTCGCGTGGATGTCTATCTTCCCTTGACCTCCAAGGCTTGTGTCACGATGAACCAGCCCACTACTGGCGATCAGACCGTAATAGCAAAATTAGCATGAAGCAGCATATTCCTAACACGATTACCTGCCTGAACCTGATTTCAGGCTGCATAGCCACCTATATTGCTTTCCAAGGTGAGTATAAAACCGCATTGCTATTCATCGTCATAGGAGCAGTCTTTGACTTCTTCGACGGTATGACGGCCCGCCTGCTTCACGTCAGTTCCCCCATTGGTAAAGAACTCGACTCGCTGGCCGACTGCATCACCTTCGGTTTTGCACCGTCAGCTATCGTATTCCAGTATATGTCACAATTTGATGCTCGTAGTCCTCTATTTGCATTTGTCATGGTTGCTTTCTCAGCCTTGCGACTGGCAAAGTTCAATCTCGACGAGCGGCAGGCTTTGGGATTCATCGGACTCCCTACCCCTGCAAATGCACTGTTCTGGGGTTCGCTCATTGCTGGACTCGGTAGCTCTACACCTCATATATATACTGTGGCATTAGTGGGAATCTTTGTTAGCAGCTATCTGCTGGTCAGCGAGATTCCGATGTTTGCCCTGAAGTTCAAGACGTGGGGCTGGAAGGGCAACGAAGTGAAGTACATCTTCCTGCTGACGTGTATCCCACTGTTGCTGTTCTTTGGTATCAGCGGACTAGCAGCGTGTATAGCGTGGTATGTCATCCTCTCAGTCATCAACTCCCATTTCTTTTCTAAAGACTTCTAAGTATCCTTCTCTAAACCCTCATCTCTAAACGATATCACCAATGTTAAAAGGCATTTTGGGCTTTCTGCTCTTTCTCTTTTTCCTCTTCATCCTCATTTTGATGCTGACGGGCGGATTCATCCTTAAAAAGATAAGAGAATTCCGCAAAGCCGTCCAGGATGCAGCAGACCAGCAAGCTTTTAACTATCGTACGGAGACAGGCCGTAGGCGCCAGCAATACAGTAGTCGCACTCAAAACTCCCAACAGGCACAGGGTGCTCAACGGGAATACCAGTCAACCACCCGTCATACTCGGACAGAGACGGGCGAGACTATTATAGACAATCGCCATCAAGAGCGTGAAAACAAGAAGATTTTCGACGACTCTGATGGCGAATATGTTGACTTCGTTGAGGAACGCTAATTACTCATTATGAATTATGAATTATGCATTATGAATTAAGTATGCACTAACGTTCCTATCTCCTCTCCATCCATTACTTTCTTCAGGTTACCCACGACATCCATGTTAAACACATATATAGGCAGGTTGTTGTCTGAACACATGCAGATAGCCGTGAGGTCCATCACCTTCAAGCCGCGTGCCAACACCTCCTTATAGGTAATCGCATCAAACTTAGTAGCTGTAGGATCCTTTTCAGGGTCAGCCGTATAGATACCATCCACACGAGTACCCTTCAACATCACATCAGCCTCGATTTCGATACCACGCAGCGAAGAACCTGTATCTGTGGTAAAGTAAGGAGAACCCGTTCCTGCCGAGAAGATACAGACATAGCCTGCCTCCATCGCCTCAATGGCTTTCCACTTCGTATAAAACTCACCAATAGGCTCCATACGGATAGCCGTCAACACCTTGTTTTTCACACCAATGGCTCCCAGTGCTGACGATAGTGCCAACGAGTTGATGACCGTCGCACACATACCCATCTGGTCACCCTTCACACGGTCAAAGCCTTTCTGCGAACCAGACAATCCTCGGAAGATGTTGCCACCACCGATAACGATGCCAATCTGTACACCCATCTCGCACACCTCCTTAATCTGACGAGCATAGTCACTCAGGCGTTCTGGGTCAATGCCAAAGCCTTGCTTACCCATCAAGCTCTCACCCGAAAGCTTCAATAGAATTCTTTTAAATCGTGCCATATACCTTATTTATATAATAAATGAAACTTCTTTAAATGCATAGCGGCGCTCCTTGCCTTCTTCGTCTCGCAGCAACAAGTACCCATCGTCCTCCACATCCATGATCTCTGCCATAAAAGCACCGTCCTTGTCGGCATAAGGATGAAAACCCTTATGGCGATAGAGCATAGAGAGATACTGAGCCTTCACATCCTTGTTCCAATAGTGGTCCAATGCCTTCAAGATGTCGTTCAGCAACTGCTCGCGGTCTGTCGTCTGCTCACAAATCTGCCATAGCGACACCGGATTGGGTGCATCACTATGGAACTGGCGCTGGTTCACGTTCAGGCCTACCCCCACAATACTGTCGCGGATATGACTCCCCTTCAACCGGTTTTCTATCAATATCCCACCAATCTTGGCATTACGCCAATAGATATCATTAGGCCACTTGATGCTCAGGTCACCAATCCGTTCTCCCAAAGCCTCACAGATAGCTAAAGACACTTGCATGGAAATAGCGAATTGCCTGTTGGCAGGGATATTCCGGGGGTGCAGCAACATGGAGAACAGCAAGTTCTTTCCTCGCTCCGACTCCCACGTATTCTTTCCCTGCCCGCGGCCTGCCGTCTGGTAATCAGCCCATACCACCACATCATCATCCCCACCCTGTTCACGAAGCCAGCGGTTGGTAGAATCCGTCTCGTCGATATGGATGATCTTCCATTCCATGTTGCAAAGTTACGGAAAAAGTCTGTAACGAAAGACTGATTTTGGAGAATTAACGCAGAAACCTTGTAAATAAAAGGCAATCAAGGGAAAAATGAGGAAATTCAGTTTTAGGCTGAATGCAAATTTGGGTGGAATAAAGAAGTAGTTAGGTTTCTTATCCGGACTCGGCTATGCCGCTTCGCTCGTCGAAGTTACGCTACGCGCTTGGCTCGTCCAAGAACCCGCGAGACGGTCTTGGGAGCCAGTAAAATTCGTTAATCGGATAGGCACCTCTCTGCAAAGGTACGACAATTATTTGAGATGAACAAATCAGGTCAACCGTATTAAAAAAGCTAAAACAGGAATAAAAAAACAAGGAATAATTAGTTTGTTATTCTAAAAATAGCTATCTTTGCATCATGATTACGGATTCACATCGGCTGTAGCATCCTTGTTTCCTGAAATGAAAGCTGGAAATCAGAAGGTGCGTAATCTTGAAGCGGCTGGTCAAATCATCCGTCTTAAAAAAGGGCTTTATGTAGTCAGCCCGAAGGTGTCGCGAGTGGCTCTGTCAACCGAGTTGATAGCGAACCATCTCTATGCCCCCTCGTATGTATCTAAGCAGACGGCCCTGCGTTATTACGGACTAATTCCCGAAGCTGTATTTACTACACAGTCAATGACCGTAAAGCATTCCCGCAACTTCGAAACACCCGTCGGACGCTTCGAATATCAGAGCATAGCACGTGAGGCATTCTCTATCGGCATCACATACATCAACAGACAAAGCTATTCTTTTCTGATTGCAACACCAGAGAAGGCTCTTTGCGACATGATAGCCAACTCGCCCAAGGTGAATCTTCGTTATCTGAAGGATGTAGAGATCTATCTCGAAGAGGACATCCGCATGGATATTGAAGACTTCAGAAACATGGATGTTACAATCTTCGAGCACTACGCTCAGGCTGGCAAAAAGGCCAAGTCGGTTACTACCCTTATAAAATATCTTAGGAAATGAGTACAAACGAAATATTCAACCAGATGCTGTCTGCCTATGATTTGACGACAGAACAGAAGAAACGCAATGCCGCATTCGAGGTCAACCAGCAGATAATCCTGGCAGGACTCTATAATGGCGGATTCTTTAACGAGGCAGCCTTTTATGGCGGCACCTGCTTACGCATATTCCATGGATTGCAACGATTTTCCGAGGATATGGATTTCTCTCTCCTGACACCTAACGAGAGATTTGACTTCACTCAGTACTTCCAACCCATCATTGACCAGTTTGCCCTTGTCGGTCGTGATGTTGAAATCAAAAAGAAGGACAAAAAAAGCTTTGGAAAGGTGGAATCCGCTTTCTTAAAGGACAATACTGATGTGTTTGATGTTACCTTCCAGACCGAGAAATCGATCAAGATCAAAATAGAGGTTGACACCCAACCGCCTATGAAGTTCAATACTGAGCAGAAGTTGCTCCTGCTGCCAGAGTCGTTCATGACGCGTTGTTTCACCCTGCCGGACCTCTTTGCAGGTAAGATGCACGCTCTGGTCTATCGAGCATGGAAGAACCGTGTAAAGGGTCGTGACTGGTATGACTTCGAGTGGTACGTCCGCCATAACATCCCACTTGACTTCACACATCTTCATGAGCGAGCGATAGAATTCAATAATGAGGATATCACCAAGGATTCATTCCTTGAAAAGCTGAACGAACGTCTTGCCACGGCAGATATCAATCAGGTAAAGGCAGACGTCCTGCCATTTATCCGCAATCCCAAGGAAATGGGCATCTGGTCAAATGACTATTTCCTGCAACTCGCTCAAATGATCAGATTTGAATGAAAAGTAAAATGACATTGGATAATAATTGCCGTCAAAGGTAGCCGTGGGGACAGTCCCTTGTCACATAAGTAGTCACTCTCACAACCCCTGTTTTTATCAAAAATGAGTAAAAAATGGGTGATTTCTTGTAGATGTCGAGAAATTTATATATCTTTGCTACATATTACTATAAAGTCCACGCTTATGACGCACGCAGGACATAGGGCTTATAAGAAAGTTGATCAAAGGAACCGTCCCTGTGATCTTTTTGCAATATGACAGCTGAAGAACAACAAAAAAAAGACGAGCAATACATGCGGAAGGCATTAGCCGAGGCACAACAAGCCTTTGACGAAGGCGAAATACCCATTGGTGCCGTGGTGGTTTGCCAAGATCATGTCATTGCCCGTGCTCATAATCTGACCGAAACACTGCACGACGTCACAGCCCATGCCGAGATGCAGGCCATCACCGCAGCAGCCAACGAGTTAGGGGGAAAATACCTGACCGATTGCACCCTTTACGTCACGGTAGAGCCTTGCACCATGTGCGCCGGAGCCTTAGGGTGGAGCCAGATACCCCGTATTGTCTATGGCTGTCGCGACGAGAAGCGCGGCTATCACGACTACGCCCCTCATGCCTTACATCCCAAATGCAACGTAACAGGTGGCATCCTGGAAGAAGAATGCCGCCAACTGATGCAAGACTTCTTCAGACAAAAGAGATAAATGTAACACGAATTTTAATTGGTGTCTCAAAACCAAATAGTGGTTACATTTTCATATTGCTCTTTATATAATAATGTATAACTTTGCAGCACAAAACAAGTCATCATCAAAACAAAATGAAAAGAAACATTATCACTTGGCTGATGTTGCTTGGCTGCATCACCATTTGGGCTCAAGGAGTAAAGCCGTTACCTACACTACATGTTGAAGGTCGCTGGTTGGTTGACAAGCATGGCAACCAGGTTGTATTACATGGTGTAATGGACACACCCAGCAACTATTTTAACGGAGGAAGATGGGAAGGTTCAAAGGCACGAGGTTGGTGGGACCATTATAATGAAACAGGTCGTGTCAATTGCTTGAACTACTTTGAAAAGTTGTTTGCTGGAATGGAACAAGCCAAGTGCAACGTGTTCCGTTTGCACATGGATCCAGCATGGACCAATGATGATAACATCACTGCTACAGGATTTACGAAAAACAGCGAGAATAAGACCGTAGATCCAAATGGACAAGTAGTGGACGGCGAGGCCAATATCTCGCATTTCAACGAGACTCTTTATAAGCATTGGTTGCCTACACTTTATTTAGAACTGGCCAAAAAGGCTATGAATCATGGGCTGTATGTGGTAGTTCGCCCACCGGGTGTCTGTCCTCATGACCTGAAGGTAGGTGACTACTATAACCAGTATCTCATGTTGATATGGGATATATTCTCTCAGAATGAATATGTCAAACAGCATGCAGGCCAAATCAGCATTGAGTTGGCCAATGAACCAGTCAGTGTCAAGAATGCACAGAACCAAGATGACCCCAAGGCGCTGCACGATTTCTTCCAGCCTATCGTTGACAAGATTCGCTCGAATGGTTTTACGGGTATCATTTGGGTACCAGGAACAGGTTGGCAGGCTAACTATACCAGCTATGCCCAATATCCCATTACAGGTAACAACATCGGCTATGCCGTACATGACTACAATGGCTGGTACGGATGCGACGACAAGAACCTGAGTGCTTCTGACGTCCCTTCAGCCACACAACGCAAAATAGAACAGTTCCACAACCAAGTTCCCGTTGTTGGCACCAATCCCGTAATGATCACAGAGATTGACTGGAGTCCCTTTAAGCCAGGAACAGGGCACTATAACGAACACGGCGACTGGGTAGAATCCAATTATGGCACTTGGGCTACAGGCCGCACATCGGTATGGGGTAATATTACCAAAGGCGTTTACGACTATTTTGGCAACGTTTCCATGACCCTTTCAGGTACCGGATGTCTTTTGGATATTGATAATTTAATCAAAACAGGACAGGTTTCTCCCGCTTTTGACGGGTTGGAAGAAGCATGTGGAAAGGCCTGCATGGACTGGTATGCAGAATATTACAAAGTAAACTGGCCCCATGCTGACGACGAGGCTGAGACGGGCGATGCATACACCCTTCAGAAGATAGAGGTCGAGCCTAATGAGATAGAGTTGATGGTTGGCGGAGAGCAACTTGTCAATTTGACAGCCACTTTTGTTGATGGACATACCAAGGACATTAGTGCTATTGCCACCTATACTGTCGATGATGCCACTGTAGCAAGTGTTACCAATGGAGTCATCAAGGCCCTGAAAGGTGGAAGCACCAAGATTACCGCTTCGTACAAGGCTCCTGTAGGCGACGAGAAACAGGTTGTTATCAATGTCAAGGTGAACAGTTTTGACGATTGGGCCACACTTACAAGTGCAACCGATCTTAACGGAAAGACCTTTGTCATCATGGGTGCCGAGGACAACAAGGTATTCTATGGTTCAGATAATCAAAACCTGAAATATGATGATGCAGGGGCTGTCCTCATGAACACCAATATTGTCGGTTACCAGTTTAAGGCAGAGAAAATAACAATAGCAGGACATAGCAATTGTTATCTGTTGCGTATGATTACACTTACAGGTAGCGAATACTATGTATTTGGGAAACCTGGTTATCTAAACTCACAGGCGACAAAAGACTGGTGCTGCTTTATCCTTGGACTGACAAAGGGCAATGGTGAGGACATCGAGAATGGTGCTGTCTGGGACATTGACTATGTGGAAGGCAAAGGCTTTACCCTTAAGAATGTTGGAACAGGGCTTTACCTAAAGGATGCAACTCCTGCAAAATACGAAGCTCCAGCCTACTTCAACTTCCGCGTTGAGGGCTCCACATCTGGCATCACCACTATCCAGCGTGAGATAGAGAACGATGTGGTATATAACCTGCAGGGAGTCAAAGTTGGTACACGCAGTCAACTGAAGTCACTTCCCCGCGGCATCTATATCATCGGAGGAAAGAAAGTGGTTATGAGATAAGAATCATATTATACACTCTCTTACTTCCTCCATAATTTGCAGGCAACGGGTACGAGAAATACGGATGTTTGTACCCATGGTAATTACGTCCTCATCAGAAGGCAAACCTTTAAAGTTGATAGTGGTTGCGTGCTCCCCTAATGTCTGGTCATTAGTCAGGTCATAAGCGGGAGCCAAAGACCACTTTCCGTCTCTACAAATAAAGCTGAAGTTACGAGCATGGTCGTCCATGTTGTGCGCATAGACATTGAAAACCATACGTCGGAACTGCTGTTCGACAGCCTCTTCTGATTGCGTTAAATAGCCAGTCAACTGCAACAGACTGTGGTAGTCCATCTTTGGTGGGGAAATAGGCTCGTTCAAAAGGGCACTGGCTGTTGCAACGTGTAATCTCACACCGTCTTCGATATCAAAACGACGAACAGCGAAATATTTACCCTCCATCAGTTTAAATTCAGGGACGTCGATTCCACACGCTTTGGCCATCTTATTATATTGATATTCTATTTCACCCATATTCTTAGGATCGTATGTGTGTCTGAATTTAACAAGCCAGTGACCATCGGCATCAGTAAAGATACATTTGGGGCGTACACCTCCCGAGTTCCCGCTTTTAAAGTATAGCAAATCGGCATTATCTTTTGTCTTTTCTGATAACACGTCCAATGCCGTCTGTTGCATTTGATCCAAGGTTAACTGCGATTTTTCTTGCCTTAACTTTGTCTCTGGCACATAGGAAAGTGCACCCATACCCGAGTTGCCAATAATACTCAGCCGCTGAACGGGTGTTAACCTCTGATAGTCTATTCCATACTTCTTAAGGACAGTACGTAATAAATACTCACCATAGCCACCTGGCAAACTATCCTCAAATATACCAAAATTGCCATTAAACGGCAGATAGTCTGCTGTAAAAAGGCCTGGTTTCAATGGAAGTTTCAAAGGAGAAATGGAAAAACCGTCAATAAGCCAGTCTTTATCATATTCAAACTGGCAAGTGCTCTTTGGCCCCATAGACAACGTACCAACCTTCCGTTCGTGGTACATGACGGTGACAGACTGTACATTCTGTATCATACGCCTCGTTTTCTTGTTCGGTTTTTGTTTATTTCCAGTAATTCCTCCATCGTGTCGTATTTAGGCTCAGCAAGCAACTGCATGATTTCTTCAGAATAACCCAATGCCTTAGCCAGTTTGACATACGACTCTAAGGAAATAGAATGTTTCAGTTCAAAACGCTGGATGGACGAAGCAGGTACACCACTTATCTCTGACAAGCTTTTAGTCGAAAGTTTCTTTTCCAGCCGTCTTGTCTTCAAGTTTTCAGCCAATCGCTGCATGGTCACTTGCAGCGGATATGGATCAAACACATATTTCTTCTGCATCATATATTATGTATAAATCCTAATTTATTATAATTACACATCACATATTATGTGCAAAGATACAGAATATTCGGGAAATAACCAAATAAAAAGACGGAATTTTGGAGAAAGTATAATACTCCGAAAGAAAACAAAATTACTCCAAAAGAAAACAAAATTACTCCGAAAGAAATCAAAAATACTATCGGAGCCTGCTCAAACCAGCCAATTTCACCAACTTTGGGTGCTTACTTTCCAATATTTCAGCCCCAAAAACGTGAAAAAAATATGGTTCTGAGTACGTTTTAGAGCCGAAAATGCCAGAATATGCAATTTTGCTGCCACACTGCTGCCACCAATTTTTCCTTTAAACAGGGCGTTTAACGCCATTTGGTGGCAGGGTGGCAGCAAAATTTAAAAAATTAAATTTTAGATCTGTGAAACTAAAGAACGCTAATTGATGAATAAGGAACGCTTATTGTACGATAAGGAACGCTTATTGTACGATAAGGAACGCTTATTGATGAATAAGGAACGCTTATACAGCCAACCACTCTGACATAAATTTATCATAGACCTCATAGATACCTTGATGATGGGTCAACAGCTGTTTCTCCATAAGGGCTTGTGCTGATTTTTGCACACTGCTGGCTGAGGCAAGATGATAACGCTTGACAAATGTCATACCTGTAATTTGGCGAGCCTTCCCTTCACGGCTGACGGCTACGAGCAGGTCGCGCTGGCGGGCTGTCAACTGATAGAGGACATCCTTGTAAGCCTCTTCGTTTTGGTTGATAATTTGCTTTACGGCTCTGTCCACATCCTCGATGCAAACGAGATCTTTTGTTGCGAAGAGTTGATTCAGTACTTTCTGTAAATACCAAGTCGTGCCGTCAAAACGTTCATAGATAGCACTTACTACTCCAGTTTCAATCTGTTTCCCCGCCGCTTCGAAATGTCTCTTGGCAAAAGCCTCATACTCAGGCAATGGTACTGGTTTCAGGAACATCATCGACACACTTTGGTAGAAAGGTCTTGCGGGTGACGAGAACATTTCGCTCATCATACTTTTCTGTGAGCCAGAGAATACAAACACAGCATTGCGACAACCCTGCACATAGGTCCGAATCAACTCTTCTACATTCTTTTCAGGGTAGTCTGCAATAGCCTGAAACTCATCAATGGCAACAATACAATTCCTATCGGCAGCTTTCAGGTAGTTGAAGATCTCTTCCAATGTAAAATCTGGTGACTTAATATCACCCATCCCCATATTCCAACTTGCATTCCCCTGTCCGTCGAAAGAGATACCTGTACGCAGAGATGTTACAAAACGGAGGAATCCGTCGATAGCCGATTGCCCGCGAGGTTTCAGACGGTTCACGATACTTTGCCCCATACGGTAAACCATATCCTGCAGATTCTTAGTTGCATAAATATCAATCAGGAAGGTATAGTATCGATTCTGTATATCCTCTTGTGCAAAAAAGTGATGAATCAGTCCTGTCTTGCCCATACGACGTGGGGAAATCAGCGCCGTATGATTACCATTTGTTAATAGCGTCGACAACTCTTGGGTTTCAGCTTTACGATCACAAAAATAGTCTGCCGACTCGTAGCCGTAGGTAATGAAAGGATTTTCAATCATCATCAATTACTGTTTTAGATGCCGCAAAGATACAATATTATATTGGAACGTCCAAACAATTATCCGAAAAAGATTATCCAAATTGGATAAAACAAACCACTCATCAACTTCTAATCGGCAAAAAAGAAGTCCGCATCTTAGCAGACACATCAGAAGTCTCTGAAATCATTGTTCGCCTTCTTCACGGCTATACACTCCATCTCGATAAGCCATGTAGGACGGCAGACGGGAGCTAATGTGAAAACGGTGGGGATATCGGGGAATTGCTGGTCGAACAGACCTTTCACCATCTCATAGTCAGCACCATCGCGCAGATAGACAATGATTTGCATCACATCCTCGTAACTCATACCTCCCTCGTTGAGCAATGTCTCCACGTTCTCCCACATCCGAAAGGTTTGCTGTTGCACATTACCTACATACATCACCTCACCTTTATGATTAATAGACGCGGTTCCTGAAATGAAAACATGATTGCGGTCACCATACTGCATCAGCGTGGCACGCTCAAAGGTAACCCCATACTCGATAGTCCGGTTCAGGTGAGAAAGCCCGTAGAGATAACGCTGCTGCTGGGGCTCAAAACCAGTCATCGCATAGCTGTCCAACTGGACAAGAGCCTTAGGGTCATAAGGCGACCCACCTATTCCGGTAGAGGCAATGTAATGGGTCTCTGGGGTAAGACCCTGTTCCACAAAACATTCCCTGCGCGACTTGACGAGTCCTCCGTATTGCGTATCCACATCACGAACGAAGAACCATGTGCGAACACAGTTCCCCTCTAACGTAGCCTGGAAAAGCTTCAATATGTCTATATAGATAAAAAGGGTCTGCCAAGTCTGCATGTACGAGGTTGCAGAGGTGGAATCCATCAGTCCGAAGGTCCATATATGCTGATAGCCATTGTGCCTGACAATGGTTGAGTTATTCATAGGCTTTACCTCTGTACCCTTCTGCAAATAGAGCCATACGGCTACTTTAGAACCATCAAGGGGTGGCTGTTGGATGTATGAAACGGTACAGGCGTCACGCTCCTGGATAACAGGAACTTGATTAGTTGCATCACTCAGGAAATAGCGTTTGAAAACGATGCAGGAACCCTGCACATCCTCCATTTCCAGAAGGATTTTCTCAGCCTGTTGGATACGGGCTATCTGCCCTTCGAAAAGTTCACAGCGAGGCTCCACATGCAACATGGCATGTAACTCCTCCACTTCACCTGCCGTGAAGTGCGTCCACTCTATCCGAGCACCTATCTCTTCTATATTCTTTGAATGATAAACGATCATAACGATTTTGCGAGCACAAAATTACAAAGAAATCCTTATCGCACCAAATTTTCCAATATAAAATATACCTTCCTAAATGTTTCTGATTAGAAAGAAGCCCGTATCTTCTCAGACACGGGCTTTAGTTTCCAAAGTTCTCGCTTGGGCGAGAACTTTTGAAGGAAAAACTTGCCGGTATCGGCAAAATTTAGTATCTTTGCAGTAGAAATCAAGGAAAACTTGCCGATAGAAGATGAAGAAGTATATATCAGTCACGCAGTTTGCCGATAAGTTCGGAATCTCAGAACGTACAGCCCGCAACTACTGTGCTTGTGGTAAGATTGAAGGCGCTTTTCTCTTAGGTAAGACTTGGAACATCCCTGAAGATGCCGTTTTACCTCAACGCGGAGCTGCCCCAAAAAAGCTGTCACTCTTGTTGACAATGCTTCGTGAACAAAAAGTTTCACACCTAAAAGGGGGCATCTACCATCGAACACAAATTGATATGACCTACAACTCTAACCATATAGAAGGTAGCCGTCTAACTCATGATCAGACGCGATATATCT
>CACXTX010000002.1 GCA_902770635.1 uncultured Prevotellaceae bacterium
GAGGTAAGAGTCAACCTATATAAGTTTTAATGTTTAACCGAGTCAACTAATCTTAGGGTTTAGACATAATGACAGTCAACCCAAATCAGGAAACGTCAGCCTATCCCTGTTTTTTTGACCTTTGCATCATCGGCTACGGAAACAGGGTTAAGCGAAAAGTCAAACAGAAACAATACTCCAAGAGTAACAAAAATTACTTTCGGAGTAATTAAAATTCTATTCGGAGTAATTGAAATTACTTCCGAAGACTCCATCTTGACTTACTACATCGGATGACAGTCACCTATGGCGTCTAAGTGCTTAATTTCAACTATTATAAATATCATACAGATTGTTGACGATAGTTCTTATTCTGGTTCTCAATGACAAAGGTTTTAGCACCTCAAAATCGTCCAAGTGAGCCATAATCTCCTGTTCAAAGTCGTAGGTAGGCTTTAGATCATACTCAAATATGGAGTATTCTGCAGTAATAGTGGTTTCCTGCTGGGAATGATGAAGCGGAAGTGAACGTAGATACTTTACCTGACTATTTGCCACTTTAATAACTATATGTTCACAAGCCAATCCGTCTTCTATGATGATGCCAAAAGAATCTTGATAGTAATCGTTTATATCAAAATCATTGGGATATTTGAATGTTTGATCCTCCAATTCCAAAGTATTAATTCGGTCTGTTGCAAAAATGAGAATCCTGTCTTTATCAAGAGGACGTCCGACAATGTACCATCGTTGGCGGAACAATTTTAGAGCATAAGGCATAAATGTATGCTGTTTTGCTGTTTCTCTGTCAAAACTCTGATAGTCAAACGAAATGACTTTGTTTTCTCGCAATGCCTGAATGATTGTGGGCAGATGAGGTTCACTTGAAGGAATCCGTTCAAGCGATATACGCTTACCAATATCCTCTGCCTCACGCACAATAGAACTGACAGCTACACTATTGACTAACCATCTGCGTAATTCCCCGTTTCGAAAACTGTCATCATCTTCAATACGATAGGTGTTGTCATGCTTATCACAAACGATATTCAAATCGAAAAGCATTTCTATCTCTTTACGGTGATAATCAAAAGTCCGACGAGGAATGTCTTTCCCATCGTACAAATAGCAGTCATGCCAACGCTCATTCAACTCCTTCAATGTGATGCGTCCCACACGATAGATTGTTGTTAGTTCCCAAATGTAGCGTGCAAAAAGATATTTAGCCATAATCGATAGATTTTTGTGCAAAAATACAAAAATAATAGAGACTGTGCAACGTTATTGCCGATTCTTGGCGTTCCTTTGCAGAAAATTTTATAAATATGCAATGTAATCAGGTTTTGGCTATCCTGGAGAGTAATGATGGAATAATAAATGAAGATACAGATTGGCAAAGAATAATATGGTACTAGATATGAGCATTTACGAAGAGATTAAAACGGCTATTATGGGAATGGAAGGCGTAACTGATGTGTGTTACGGATATTCCGAGAAAACTAATTGTTATTGTTTGCACTTTACAAATAATGATAGGAAATTCTACCTGGTTTCATCTACAAAACATAGCAACCATTTTTATAATAGTTATTTTGAAGATTTCTGGGTTATAGACTATTCCTATTATACTCCAAAAGATGTTATCTCAATCTTGAAAAGGTTGTTTTCTTTATTGTCTGTTTATGATACTGACAATATGGTTGATGAAATGGAAGCTCTTGCAGATGCCATGAAACTTGATTATGAATACGCTGACGATGATGATCAATGGGAAAAGCTAGCCTCTATTCTTGCTGAAAGATATATCAATGATAATCATTTGCTTGATGATGAGTATGGTGTATTATACACAGTTATAGAGCATGTGTGTATTAATGCTGTTATTGGATTTTGGACCGAGATGCGACGTCAAGCGAAACGTAAGAATAAGGAAAGAAAGAAACAGAAAAGAAAAGGGAGAGCAATCATTAAGCGAAGAGACAATTTATGAAAAAAAATAGTGAACTTGGGGAATACACTATATAAGATTTTTTTCGTATTTTTGCAATCAGAAACTAAAAGCACTTGTTATGGGAAAGATCATTTCAATTAGGGAGTTGTTAAGCCTTAGAGGTCTTGACGTTACTAAAAAAATCAAAGTTGTGCGACATAAAGACTCGCGCAAAGAAGTTGTTATTCGCGGAAAACTGGAGCAGGGTAATCCGTATGATTGGTATCGTTATAACAGGGATCTGTTTATTGGGTATCAAAGTGAACAAAGTAAAGAGGTTTATAAAGATGTTGATTACATTGTTTCTTTTATTGGTGAACATGGTACAACGTCTCGATTCGTTGGAGTTTACCATATAGACGGAATGACGGAAACAACTTTTCCTAATGGTACTATTTGTTACGATTACAAAATGTCACAAGTTCCTGGTTTTGAGGAATTGGAAGAACGCATTATAATTGATTGGGGAAACAGTGCTCTTTCATGGCATCAGTGGCTAACGAAGGATAAAGACAAAGACGTTATTGAGATAACTCCAGGTTTTGACAATGTTTTTCCTGGTTATGAAAATGTGTTGTTAAGATTAGGTGATATGCAAAACATAATAATTAAAAAAGAGTACCCAGAATGGAAACGAATGTTGAGTGCAGTCAACTGCATATATGTAATTTCTGACAGAAAATCTAAATCATTATATATAGGTTCAACATACAACCAGGAGGGGATATGGGGACGATGGAAACAATATGCAGAAACAGGTGGACATGGTCACGACGTAACACTAAGAAAGTTATGTGAAGAAGATGCTCAATACGGTAATAATTTCTCTTGGGCTATTTTAGAAATTCTGCCTTTAAATATAAGTCAGGATGAAGCTGTTGCAATAGAAACGAGATACAAGAATAAACTGGGGAGAGAAATCTGCTCACTTAATAATAACTAGAAGAATTTTATGTTATGAAGTACGAAACGCCATTTGACCTTCCGCTTGATGATTACGAAGGTCTGATTGAGAGAAACGAGTATTGGGATGATTCTGGTGATGAAGCGAACTGGCTGACTATGGACCAGAAGCTTATACGCCTTGCTGGATTTGTGCAGAAAGGTGGTGATTTAGCAAAAGTTATCACCAATTATGCCGAAAGTCATGATGAATATAAACGCAAGAGAATACAATTTCGTGTCGGGTCGTATATTCTGAAGCTTATGGCGGGTGATAGATACACGATCAATACGAAAGATGTGCCATTGGTTGACCGCATTAAATGCTTGAATAAAGAAGAACTTGTTGAACTTTTATCGCAAGAGCTTACGCGTGGGGTTGTCAAGACAGAAAAGTATGACAAAGATTACAAAACTCATGAAGACTGGGAAGTGCTTTCCAATAATGATGACTTCAGAATAAGCGACGAGAACCTTGACGCTATTGAACGCAGGCATTGGCACGAGAATCCCGATGAATCTTTCACAACATATTCAAACAGGTCAGATTATTGGTGGAACTATGGTAATAGTCTGTGGTAGAGAAATAGGGATTTTACCACACAACTCTTGATCTGAGTTGTAGCGGGTGAACCGCAGGGACGGGCACCTGTTCCACGCCCTGCAAAACAGCAAAATAACCTATCGGCCTCACCGCCCTGAAACGAGCGGTGAGGCTTTTCTATATGTCATACTTTTAAAACCGAACAACAATGAAACTATTTTTGTTGATTTTCCCGGTTCTTCTGCAATTTAGTTGAAATATCGTAAATCTTGACAAATTGAACAAGTAGATTTTCAGTGAAGCAACTCATTAAATCAATCGACTCGAGTCATTTTTTTTGAGGACCTTGGAGTACAGAATGTTTCACTCAGTCACAAAGAGAAAATCAGTAAAACATGCAAAAAGTTGGGAGGTTATGAAATAATTACCTATATTTGCATTGTATGACAATAAAAATTGTAATCAGGGATATAAGGAAAGATGCGCCAGAAGGGTTATCCTGACGCATCTTTTTTATGATAGATGATAGATTACATCGGAAGGCTAAGCACGAAACGGGAGCCTGTGCCTGTGTGTTCGGTGTCGAGCACGAGATTACCACCCAGGCGACGGGCTAAGTTGCGGGCTACGGTGAGGCCGACACCCTGTCCATCGAAGAACTGGTTGAGCTTGGTATAAGGTTCGAAGATGCGCTCTGCGTCGGCGGCATCGACACCTGTGCCCGTATCCTCCACTGCATAGATTACCAGCAAATTGTCCATATCCACTGAGACATTGAGGGTTATCGTGCCCTCGCTGGTGAACTTCAGGGCATTGTCCAGCAGATGGGTCAGCGAACGGACGGCTTTCTGAAGGTTGGTGGACAGCATCGTGGCAGCTGCGTCCGGTGCCACATTGTATTCAAACTTGGCATGCTGAGCCTTGTCAACACCAGAGAGCTTAATGGCCTCGTCGGAAACCTTAGCCACCAAGATATTGTCAGTACGCTCGATGGGCGGCAGGTCAGCTTGCATGTCGTCCATGTCAATAAGTTTGTATATCAGGGGCAATGCGCGCACATCACCACTGGCCTTTGCGTCAGCCAGCATCTGCTTCACTACCAGACGAGTGGTCTCACTCTTCTTCTGAATAGTATCCTTCGTTGCGTCCAGCTCTGCCTGCAAGCTGTTGCAACGCTGCTGCAAAGCCTCGTTGACAGACGTAGCCTTCTTGAAATCCTCCTCCAACTTCTCATAGTTTTGCAAAGCCTGATCATAGCCTTCACCAACGTTATCATAGCTTTGCTCCAACTTACGATAATCGTTGAGCAATTTCTCCTGCTCATCTACTTTAAACTGATAATCGTTGAGCAACTTTTGTTGTTCCACAGCCTGACCGTGACTGGCTTTCATCTGGAAGTAGAGTCCTGTAGCCAGTCCGATAGCTATTACAAGGACAATAATAAATGCGTAAAACATAATCTTTATTCAGCTATCTTTTCAACCTTGATGAACTTTGTGAAGCCGGTCATGGCAAGCACCTTGTAGATTTCAGGCCTTACATTGGTCATCTTGAATGTGCCTTTCAGCTGAGTAACGGTGCGCATCGTCTTCTGGATGATGCGAAGACCAGAGCTTGCCATATAGGTCAGTTCCGAGCAGTCCATCTCCAGATTGACGCCTCCATCAGCCAAGGCTGGCTGAATATCTTGTTCAAACTGTGCAGCATTGATGGTGTCAATACGCTCGCCTGTCTTAATGATGGTCTTTCCATTTTCGTTGATAATCTCTGTCATAGCAATTCTGTTATTTATTACTTATTCAATTTGCATTTTCATTTATCTGATGTTCTTTCTCATCGTCAGCAGATTCTTGCCCTCCAGCCGCTGATAGCTCACCTCGTTCATGATGTTCTTGACGATATAGATGCCCATGCCACCAATTTCCCTTTCAGTAGGGTTGATGTCCGGGTTGGCATCTTCTTTCTGTGTCGGGTCGAACTCCTTTCCGCTGTCACTCAGCACAAAGCAGAGTTCGTTTCCGTCATATTCAGCCTCCAGTTCTATCTCGCCCTCGACATCTTTGGGATAGGCATAGAAGATGACATTGCTGACCATCTCCTCCATCACCAGATTCAAATCCATACGGAGCTCCATGCTAAGTCCCAGTTCATTGCCAATCTCCTCGATGAAACGATTGACCCTTTCCAGTTCGCCTACCTGGTTCTTCAGCTTCAGCTCCTTTTTCATAGCACCTTAAATCTTCAATTCCTTCAGAATCTCGCTCATGCGCTGCATGTTTTTGATACGCATAGGAACCAAGGGCAAACGTAAAACGTTGCTGATAAAGCCCATCTCGCTGAGCATAGCCTTCACACCCGCAGGATTGCCATCTACGAAAAGCAGCGAAAAGAGGTCAGTAAAGCGATGGTGTATCTTGCGGGCACCATCGTATTCGCCCTTCATCTGCAAACGAATCATCTTAGAGAACTCCTTGGGAAGTGCATTGCCTATCACACTGATGACGCCCACCGCACCACATGAAACCATGGGGAAAGTCAGCGCGTCGTCACCAGAAATAACATCAAACGACCGAGGCTTGTTCTTGATAATCTCATCCACTTGTTCCAAATTGCCGGAAGCCTCCTTGATAGCTACGATATTGGGGCAGTCGGTAGCCAAGCGGACCGTAGTCTCGGCCTTCAGGTTAACACCCGTACGGCCTGGAACATTATAAAGGACTACGGGCAGTTTTGTAGCTGCTGCTATAGCCTTGAAATGCTGATAAAGTCCCTCTTGCGAAGGCTTGTTATAATATGGACAAACACTCAGCACACCGTCTATTCCCTTGAAGTCGCCATTCTGGAGTTCCTCAACGACGGCTGCCGTGTTATTACCACCACATCCCATCAGGATGGGCACTCGTCCACCAACCAAATCAACTATCAGATCCTTGATCTTCTTTTTCTCCTCGGCTGTTAGCGTCGGAGTCTCGCCTGTCGTGGCGAGAATGCAGAAGAAGTCTGCTCCATTACTGAGCTGATACTCCACCAAACGAATCAGTGCCTTATAGTCCACCGAACCGTCTTCCTGAAAAGGGGTTATCAGCGCAATACCTAAACCTTTGAAGATATTATGTACCATAAAAAATAAGAATTCTTGCTTTTTGACTGCAAAATTACACATTTTAATTGTAAACTGTATCTTATTTCGCAAAAAAATAGCCACTATGGAAAAATTACCATCAAAATAGTGGCTATACCGATGAAACGAGACATCAGCATAGCCACTATTAAATAATTATGTCCTGTTAAGGCTCTCTTACATCTTTCTCAATACCACAGCCGAACGGGCAGGAATGTAGAGTTTCAGCCACTCCTTCTTATCCTTCACGTAAAGCGGGTCGTAATTGGTGACATGAGTGATTGTATCGTCAGCAAAGCCATTGCCGCCAAACTCCTTTGCATCGGTATTGAGCACCACCTCATAAGAACCCGTAGGAACAAGGAATCCGTAGTCGGTGTACGAACGTGTCGGCGAGAAGTTGAAGACGAATACCAAATCGCCACGCATATAACACAATACCTGGTCGCCATCATCGTGCCATATCTCAGTCACAGGCGTTGCCTGGAAGTTCTTCTGACTCTTGATAACCTCAAGCATCTTCTGATCGAAGTCACCCAGCCAGTGATAGCACAGATCCTTGTTATCTACCAAGTTCCACTGACGACGGGCATACTTGTATGACCAGCCATTGCCTTCGCGTGGGAAGTCTATCCACTCTGGATGTCCGAACTCGTTACCCATGAAGTTCAGATAACCACCATTGATGGCACCGGCTGTAACCAGACGAATCATCTTATGCAGGGCGATACCACGTTGGGCAAGGTCGTTGACGTCCTTCTTGGCGAAGTGCCAGTACATATCGGCATCAATCAGGCGGAAGATAATGGTCTTGTCGCCCACCAGTGCCTGATCATGGCTCTCACAGTAAGAGATAGTCTTCTCGTCAGGACGACGATTCTTAACCTCCCAGAAGATGGAGCATACGTTAATATCCTCATCGCGCACCTCCTTGATGGTCTTAATCCAGTAGTCAGGAATATTCATGGCCATGCGATAATCGAAGCCATAACCACCATCCTCAAACTTGGCAGCAAGTCCGGGCATGCCAGACACTTCCTCTGCAATAGTAATAGCTTGTGGATTCACCTCATGAATCAAGCAGTTGGCCAACGTCAGATAACAAATGGCATTGTCATCCTCGTGTCCGTTGAAGTAGTCACCATAACCTCCGAAAGCTTCACCCAAACCATGTGAATAATACAACATGGAGGTCACACCATCGAAGCGGAAACCATCAAACTTGAACTCTTCCAACCAGTACTTGCAATTAGACAACAGGAAGTGCAGCACGTCGTCCTTTCCATAGTCGAAGCAAAGAGAGTCCCAAGCCGGATGCTCGTGGCGATCGCCAGGATAGAAGAACTGATTGGGGTCGCCAGCCAGATTGCCTAATCCTTCCACCTCGTTCTTCACGGCATGAGAATGCACGATATCCATGATGACAGCAATACCCATCTTGTGAGCCGTATCAATCATCTCTTTCAAATCTTCTGGAGTACCAAAACGGCTGGAAGGAGCAAAGAATGAAGATACATGATAGCCGAACGAGCCATAATAGGGATGCTCCTGAATGGCCATCACCTGAATAGCGTTATAACCATCCTTCTTGACACGTGGAAGCACGTTTTCAGTAAACTCCTTATAGGTGCCTACCTTCTCGGCATCCTGACCCATACCCACATGGCACTCATAGATGAGCAGCGGAGACTTGTTGGGCTTAAAGTTCTTCTTTTTCCAAACATAGGGCTGCTCTGGATTCCACACCTGAGCAGAGAAAATCTTCGTCTGGTCGTCCTGGACAACACGACGGCACCAAGCGGGAATACGCTCGCCTTCTCCCCCATTCCACTTCACCTTCATCTTGTAAAGCTGGCCATGTTTCAGGGCTTTCTCGCTGAGTTTCAATTCCCAGTTTCCTGTTCCTTCAACACGCTTGCACTTGTATTTCTCGTCCTCCTGCCAGTTGTTGAAATCACCAATCAGATAGATTTCTGTGGCATTGGGAGCCCACTCGCGGAACACCCATCCCTTAGCCAGCTTATGGAGTCCAAAATACAAATGTCCGGAGGCAAACTGAGAGAGTGTCGATTTACCATTTCTAGTCAGTTGTCCTATTTTCCAGAGTGCATGGTCATGACGACCACGGATAGCACCCTCAAAAGGTTCAAGCCAAGAGTCGTTGCGAACCAGTCCGATATGCTGCGGTTCCTCTACCTTCTTGACTTTCTTTGGAGCAGCCTTTTTAGGAGTGGCTTTCTTAGTGGCCACTTTCTTTGTGGCCGTTGTTGTTTTCTTTGCTACCATAGTATTATCTTTATGATTTAACTTTATGCCTTTACTTTAAAAATTGCTTTTTTCAATTCTGGCACACCAGCAATGCAGGGAGCATGTCCGTCTTCAGGGAAGAAGATAGCCATCATGCCTGGCTGACAGGTAACGTAGCTGTCTGCAGCTATTCCAGGAATCTTGGTGATGTCCTTTTCTGCATTATATTCTGCCTGAGGCAACTGGTCACGCTGTGTATAACCAAAGGTCTCTGCAGCGGTGATGGGAATTTGGATGTCAATCATCTTGTTGTGGGTTTCTATGACAGCCTCATCAGGAGTCTTGCCCTTTGCCATCTGAATATTCACGAAGAGGTCTTTTCCCTCAATCTCATGCTTGCCTGCCTCCAGTTTATTCAAGTCGTTCTGCGCCAGGAATTCCACTACTTTGGCGAACAAAGGGTTCACCGACTCATACATTTTCAGATTTTCAATTTTGTCGATAATCATAATGCTTTTGTTTTAATAGAGTTTATACTTTGTTAATTGTCGCGTTTATCTGTCCAAGGTCCTGCGTCCATGATTATACGTTCCCTGTGCAGTGATATTGCCATTGCGGTCTTTTTCCACAAAGTTTCCATCACGGCGGTCCTCAACATAGCTGCCTTCAAAACGGTTTCCATCCTTATCTTCCTCGATGGCGGGCCCATGTCGCTTACCTTTCTCGAAATGGCCTTTGAACTTGGAGCCGTCGGCATAGCGGACTATACCTTCACCGTGTATCTGGCCGTATCGGAACTGACCTTCAAACACGTCTCCGTTCTTCATAGTCAGCTTGCCACGTCCATTGGGCTTGTCATTTTTCCATTCCCCTTGATAGGTATTGCCGTTTTTCCATACCAGCATACCCTGTCCTGACTTATCGCCATTTAGGAACTGGCCTGTGTACTTATCTCCGTTGGCATAGCGAAAAACGCCCTGGCCTGTACGCTGGCCTTCCACATATCCGCCTTCATAGATATCGCCGTTCTGGAACTTATAGATACCCTGTCCATGCTGCAAGTCTCGGGCCCACTGACCAATGTACACATCGCCATCGGCATATTGGAAGGTTCCCTTTCCTGAGCGCTGATTGTCCTTCCACTGGCCATCATAACTAGAACCATCGCCCCAATTATAGACACCTTTACCGTTCTTTTTATCATTAGCCCATTCTCCATCGTAATAGGCACCTTCCTTAAAAGCATATCGGCCTATACCGTGACGCTTGTCTTGTTTCCACTCGCCCTCGTACACATCACCGTTGAAGTAGTACATAGTACCATGTCCCTGCTGGTAGTCACGATACCACAGTCCTACATATTTATTATTATTAGAGAAATAATAGGTTCCCTGTCCGTGTTGTTGGTCTTGGAACCACTGTCCTTCATATTTCTCTCCATCAAAGAAGGTATATATTCCGAAACCTTGCCGTTTTCCCTTCTCGTAATTACCCTCAAAAACATTCCCGTTCTTCCATTTGGTAATGCCCTTCCCATGAGGCTTACCAGACTGCATTTCACCTTTGTATTCGCCCCCGTCTTTAGTTGTGCAGGCTCCAAGAGTGACTTTCTGCGCCATAGCCACTGAAGTGGCTGCTAATAATATAAATAGGAATATATATCGGAATTTCATTATGTCCACTTTAAATTTTAACCTCACAAAGGTACATTTTTTTTTCGAGACAGCCAAGCGTTTTAAAAATTATTCACTATCTTTGCAGCACATTTACAAGAAAGAAACATGAAATTCATAGGAATCATACCAGCCCGCTTCGCTTCCACACGTTTTCCGGGCAAGCCTCTAGCTATGCTAGGAGGACGTACCGTTATCCAGCGAGTATATGAACAAGCTACCGCCATATTGGAAGAGGCCTATGTGGCTACTGACGATGAGCGAATCTATCAGACTGTCGAACAATTTGGTGGACGAGCAGTCATGACACGCCCTGACCATAAAAGCGGAACAGACCGAATTGAGGAAGCCGCAGAGAAAATTGGAACACAGGCTGACGTCATTATTAACATTCAAGGTGACGAGCCTTTTATTCAGCAGTCGCAAATTGAAACACTCATGCACTTGTTCGACGACCCAACAACACAAATCGGCACTTTGGGCAAGCGATTCGAGACCATAGAAGCTGCACAGAACCCCAACTCACCAAAAATTGTGACTGACAAACGGGGCTTTGCTCTATATTTCAGCCGCTCGATCATCCCTTACATTCGTGGAAAGGAGCAATGTGAATGGTTGCAGCATTTCCCCTTCCTTAAACATTTAGGACTATATGCCTATCGCCGTGAGGTACTTCGCGAAGTCACCTTATTGCCCCAATCACCTTTGGAGATTGCAGAAAGCCTGGAACAGTTACGCTGGCTGGAAAACGGTTATCGCATTCGCGTTGGTCTTACTGACGTGGAAACAGTAGGTATCGACACCCCAGAAGACCTGCAACGAGCCGAAGCGTTTCTGGCAAGCCGGAAATAAATGCCAACGGGATTAGCCTTGCTGCATCTCTCGCAGCAAGGAGCGCTGGTGTTCCGTCAAATTGGTTGGCAGCTTAACCTGATAAGTAATAATCAGGTCAGCACCATTCCTACCCTTACCACGCAGTCGGACTTTCGTTCCTGACTGTGTCTCAGGTTTCACTTTAAGACGTAACTTCTCGCCCGTACCAGTAGTCACGATAATGGTACCACCCAAGAGAGCCGTGTACATGTCAATAGTGACATTTGCCTCCGTATGAGTGGGTCTGCGTGCATAGCTGGCATGACTGCTAAAGCCGCCCTGACTACCAAACAAATCTTGGAAGAACGACGAGAAGCCTCCGCTGCCGGTAAACTGCGAGAAGTCAAAGCCACCAAAGCCACCACTGGCATCGTAGCCACCACCTCCGCCAAACCCTGCATTCTCAAACTGCTCGGCCTGCTTCCATTGCTCACCATATTTATCATACTTGGCACGCTTTTCAGGATCGCCTATCACATCGTAAGCCTCCGTCAAAGCCTGAAATTTAGCCTTTGCCTTAGGGTCGTCAGGATGCAAGTCAGGATGAAACTGCTTGGCACGTTTCAGGTAAGCGCGCTTCACATCCTTCTGCGGTATTGTCTTGTCGACACCCAGAATCTTATAATAATCGATAAATGCCATATTTATATCCTCCTAATTTTTATATGATACCTTTTTACTTATTTAACAGCAAAAAGTGTACCAAAATTTGCATAAGTCAAATATAATACATACCTTTGCAATTATGAAAAAGACGACGTTCATTACATTAGCACTTTTGTGCCTGACGACCATGACAATGGCGAAAAAAAACAAGACTGTCACACTGCAACTGGTGGAGACGAGTGACGTACATGGGGCTTTCTTTCCCTACAACTTCATAGAGCGCAAGCCTATGCGTGGAACAATGGCCCGTGTCAGTACTTATGTAAAAACACAGCGCAAGAAATTTGGCAAGAACCTGATTCTGCTGGATAACGGAGACATCTTGCAGGGACAACCCACTTGCTACTACACCAACTATGTGAAAACCGACGAGCCTAACATCGCAGCGGAAGTAATCAACTACCTGGGATACGATGCCCAGACATTTGGCAACCACGATGTAGAGACAGGCCACGCTGTTTACGACAAATGGATTAAAGACCTACAATGCCCAACCCTTGGCGCTAACATTATTGACGCAAGCACCAAGAAGCCCTATGTAAAACCCTATTTGATGCTGGAACGCGAAGGTGTGAAGATAGCTATTCTAGGCATGCTGACACCAGCCATTCCCAACTGGCTACACGAGAACCTGTGGAAAGGTATGTATTTTGAGGAAATGGTATCCAGTGCCCGTAAATGGGTTAAGTTCCTAAAAGAAGAAGAGAAAGCCGATATGATTGTCGGGCTATTCCATAGCGGATGGGATGGCGGTATCACCACAGAAAAATACGACGAGGACGCCACCAAGAAGGTGGCCGAACAGGTTGAGGGTTTTGATGTTATCTTCTACGGTCACGACCACACGGAGCAGAACATCACATTAGCCAACGGAGTGCTTTGCCTGGATCCATCATGCAATGCTTTGAAAGTAGCACAAGCTACCATCGAATGCAACATGCAAAATGGCCGATGGAAAATAACCAAAAAGGAAGGCCAATTGATTGATGTAGCCCAAGAGGCCATTGATGAAGATTATGTACACCACTTCCAAGCTCAGATGGATGACATTAAGAAATATGTTGAGCGACAAATTGGCACATTCCTGACTCCCATCCGTTCACGTGACGCTTTCTTTGGTTCTGCTGCTTTTATAGACTATATTCACCAACTGCAATTGGAAGAGAGTCATGCAGACATCTCGCTGACAGCTCCGCAGGTGTTCAACACAGAAATCAAGGCAGGACCTGTTTACATGAGCGATATGTTTAAGTTGTATCGTTTCGAGAACCAGATATACACACTACGAATGACGGGACGTGAGGTCAAACAGTTACTGGAACTGAGTTACGACCAATGGGTAAATACCATGAAGAGTCCAGAAGACCATATCATGATGCTGGCTCCTAAAGCTCCTGGCGACAACCAGCGCGAGGGTTTCAAGAACTACACCTTTAACTTCGACTCAGCAGCAGGCATCGATTACGAGGTGGACGTAACAAAGCCAGACGGTCAGAAAGTAAGCATCAAGCAATTCTCTGACGGTAGGAAATTCGACGAGAACGCCTGGTATCTCGTTGCCATGAACAGCTATCGGGGCAATGGCGGTGGTGAATTGCTGACTCGCGGAGCAGGCATTCCGATGGACTCCATTCCTTCTCGCATTGTATCTATGAGCAAACGCGACCTGCGCTACTATCTGACTCGTAAGATTGAACGCGAAGGAAATGTAAACCCACAACCACTCAACAACTGGCGATTCGTACCTGAGAAATGGACTAAGCCTGCTATTGAACGCGACCGCAAACTGTTATTCAAGGAGTAAAACAAGATATGCAATATTTCACTTTCTGTCAAAGCGACCTCGTACTGGAAAAGACTGCTGATGGCTATGCCATTCCGCAAGAGCCACCCACAGAGACAAAACCTTGGACAACGGTGATGAATGTAGATGGTGCTAAGGCCTACCGCATAGACCAACCATTGATTCATTCTGAACGATATGAGATGTGTCCGCTACGACAGAGCTACTATAAGCTATCACACGAGGACTACCTGAAAGCTGGCAAGTGCCACGAACTGCTTTATTGGGATCAGAACACTAAATTTTGTGGTGTGTGTGGAGGTTCCATGCGTTTTGACACGGACATCTCAAAAAAATGCGAACACTGTGGTAAAGAGGTCTGGCCACAACTGGCTACAGCTGTCATCGTTCTTATCCGAAAAGGTCACGAAGTGCTACTTGTTCATGCCAACAATTTTCGCGACGATCACTACGGACTGGTTGCCGGTTTCGTGGAAACAGGCGAGACATTGGAAGAAGCAGTCCATCGCGAGGTCATGGAGGAGACAGGTCTGCACATCACTAACCTTCGCTACTTTGGCTCACAGCCCTGGCCCTACCCTTGTGGACTGATGGTAGGCTTTATGGCCGACTATGATAGTGGTAAAATTCACCTGCAACGCTCTGAGATTTCGAAAGGGGCGTGGTTCGACAAAGACCATTTGCCCCACATCCCAGAGAAACTAAGCATAGCCCGCCAGTTGCTTGACGCATGGTTAGAGGAGGAAACACGATGAAGAAGGTACGCCATATTGCCACCTTTGCCGACCTACTTATCCTGGCTATCATTGTCATCATCAGCCCCACCAGTCCCATCACGCCCTACCACCCCTTTGAGGTGCCTTGCATTTCTGACAAGGTAGAGGTTCGCTATACAAAGGTACTATCCCCCGATTCCTTAGCCCAAAGCATAAAGATGGTAGAGGCCCAACTGTCCGAAATGAAGTATTATTTGAAAGTACACAACGTGACAGATGAGGGTTACAACCAAGTGGCACGCTACAACCAGACTCTTTTAGACAGGAAAGACTGGCTACATAGGATGGCCAAATTGCCCACTGCCAACAGACAACCCACTCCTTCCAGCCAAATCATCACGGTTTCTGCCAAAGACCGCCCTCTCGTAGCTGTCAAGTTGTCTAAGGGACATTGGTATGCAGGACACTTTACCTTTACACCCCTTAACGGAAAGGTTCTTACTCGAGACTATCAAGGGCGTATTGTCTCCGTTGTTTATGCTGCTGACACGGTGGTTTCCGTTATACGTATTGACTCCACAGGAGTATATCGAGGACAGGCGGATTCATACCTTCAAGCGAATGGGCAGGGTACCTATTTGGCTAATAATGGCGACTATTACGAAGGGCATTGGCAAAACGATCGGAGAAACGGATTTGGCTTCCTTTCGTCATCCTCTATGCAACTGAAAGCCGGCGAATGGAAAAACGGCAAGTTTCTGGGCGAACGACTCAGATACACTTCTGAGCGCATCTATGGCATTGACATCTCACGCCACCAGCACGAGAAAGGGCGCAAGCGCTATGGCATAGACTGGACCAAGGTGCGCATCACCTCGCTGGGTGCCCGTCATAATGCGGAAGGACGAACCTTCCCCATATCCTTTGTTTATGTTAAATCGACAGAGGGTACCAACATCCGTAACCGATACTTCCTATCCGACTATATGAAGGCTAAGAAACAGGGAATACGCGTGGGCGCCTACCATTTCTTCTCTTTGAAATCGGCAGCAAAAGCACAGGCCAACTACTTTGTGAACCACACCCTGTTCCGTAAAGGCGATTTCCCACCCGTTCTCGATGTTGAACCAACGGATGCACAAATCCGCAAGATTGGTGGCGACGAGGAGTTGATGAAGCGCATCAGGATATTCATGAATATCGTCGAACAGCGAACAGGCATGCGTCCCATCCTTTACATCAGCCAGAGTTTCATCAACCACCACATGAACCATGCGAAGGACATCAAACAGAAATACAATGTCTGGATAGCCCGCTACGGACAATACAAACCCGATGTAAAACTGGTTTACTGGCAACTATGTCCAGACGGAAAAGTGGACGGTATTACAGGAGATGTGGACATCAATGTGTTCAACGGCTATCAGTCCCAGTTCGACGAGTTCGTACGAACCGGATTCCACGAATAGAATTCTGCATCTTCAAGAATTACAGATAGAAGTCGTCCGTCAGTTGCCGATACTGCTCATCACCGATGGTCATCGTATCCTTCACACACTGGCAAGGATGTTTCCTGAAGGCCAGCAGATACCGCTTGGCAGGTTTCCGTTCCACCGTCTTGACGGCACACACCCTACTGGGAAAGAACCCCCGGAACGTCGCCTCGTCCTCCATCCGCTGACGGTAGTCAAAGGGCACCACTACACTCAGTTCACCATCCTCTTTCAGCAGTCGCCACGCAGCCTCCATCAGTTCCGCATATGTCAGCGTCTCCGCATGTCTGGCGGTGTTACGTTGCGCATCAGGCGCATTCAGCGAGTCGATAAAAAACGGCGGATTGCTCACCACAGCATCATACTGTCCTTCATGATTTTGCACTTGTTCGTGCAAAACCACCACCCTGTCTTGACAATCGGTATTCTTTACGTTTTCTATAGCCTGACGAAAAGCGCCCTCATCAATATCTATCGCTGTCACATGTGCTTTCGGAAAGCGTTGAGCCATCATCAAAGCTATCAGTCCTGTACCCGTACCTACATCCAGAATGCTGTCGCCCCCATGAGCCCATGCTCCCAGCAGCACGCCGTCCGTACCAACCTTCATGGCACACAGGTCCTGCTCTACGGTAAAGTTTTTAAATCGGAACATGCCGCTTTCTGTTGACTTATTGGATACTTTGTTCATTTTTTTTATTGTTATTCATTGTTTATTGGCTATTGTTATTTTTCTTTCCGACGGGCTTCTATTTTTTTCTCCCTGGGCAGGCCGTAAATTTTCGTAGGCCTGAAAGTCAATTTTTGCTGCCTAGAGCGTTTCGTTACCACCTTTCGTTTGACCATGCAAAGTTACGATGTTTTCATTGTGGTTCCAAAAATCTGAGCGACGACTCTATGTTAAAATATGCAAAGGGATAAGTCGATTACGTACCTTTGACCTTTGGTCTAAGGTATTTTCATTCGAAAAAAACCAAATAAATTTGTTTTTTTGCTCGTTTATTCGTACCTTTGCACCTCATTATGGAAGAGAAAATTACAATGTTTATGGATAACAAGAATCGGTCGTTCTCTATGATTGCCGATGTTGAAGGCGATTATAGCGATTTGACGAATATGAAGTTGCCTGAAACGCTGCCTATTCTGGCCGTGCGTAATCTTGTGTTGTTTCCTGGGGTTGTGTCACCTATTCTAATAGGTCGCCAATCCAGTTTGGCGCTGATTCGCAAAGCCGAGAAGAACGGCGAGTTGATTGGTGTGGTGTCACAACGTGAGGCTGATGTGGAGAGTCCCATCAGAGCAGACCTCTACGATGTGGGAGTTTATGCAAAAGTGTTGAAGGTGCTGACGTTGCCCAATGGCAATGTTACAGCCATCGTTCAAAGTTTGGGACGTTTGCGACTGATGGAGTTGCTGAAATACAAGCCCTACCTCATTGGTCATGTAGATCCAGCTCCTGAAAGCGAGCCCGACAGACGCGATATGGAATTCAACACAGCCATTGAGGACCTACGCTCGCAGACATCCGACTATATCAAGATGAACGACGACATTCCCGAGGAGGCAACCTTTGCCATCAAGAATGTGGGTAACAACATCATGGCGCTGAACTTCATCTGTTCAAACCTACCCTTCTCAATGAAGGAAAAGATAAGCCTGCTGATGATGGACTCCCTCAAGGAGCGTTTGTTCAACGTACTGCGTATTGTGAACCGCGAGATTAACCTGCAGGCGCTAAAACTGGACATTCGTAACAAGACGCGCGACGATATTGACGAGCAACAGCGCAACTATTTCTTGCAACAGCAAATCAAGAACCTGCAGGCAGAGATGGGCAACGAGAGTACACCCGAGAAAAAGGAACTCTTGGAGAAAGCCAAAAACAAGAAATGGCCTGAGGATATTGAAAAGTTCTTTTATAAGGAAGCAGAAAAACTGGATCAGTTGAATCCCAACTCCCCCGACTTCAACGTACTGCTGAACTACTTGCAGACGCTTGTTAGCCTGCCTTGGGGCGAGTACACTGAAGACGACTTAGACCTGAAACGAGCACAGAAAATTCTGGATCGTGACCACTATGGCATGGAAAAGGTCAAGGAGCGTATCTTGGAATACATTGCCGTTCTGTCACTGCGTGGTGACTTGAAGTCACCCATCCTTTGCCTCTACGGTCCTCCAGGCGTGGGTAAGACCTCACTGGGCAAGTCGATAGCCGATGCGCTGAAGCGCAAATATGTACGCGTATCATTAGGCGGTCTGCACGACGAGGCAGAGATTCGCGGCCATCGTCGTACCTATATCGGAGCTATGCCTGGACGTATCATCAAGAACATCCAGAAGGCCGGTTCAAGCAATCCTGTATTCATCCTTGACGAGATAGACAAGGTAACACAAAACACGCACAACGGCGACCCAGCATCTGCTTTGCTGGAGGTCTTGGACCCAGAGCAGAACGGAGCCTTCCACGACAACTATCTGGATGTGGACTACGACCTGTCGAAGGTGATGTTCATTGCCACAGCCAACAACCTGAGTACGATTCCCCGTCCATTGTTGGACCGTATGGAGATTATTGAGGTCAGCGGCTATATCACGGAAGAGAAGTTCGAGATTGCCAAGCGTCACCTGATTCCCAAGGAGAAGGAGAACACAGGACTGAACGACAAGAAACTGACGTTCAACAAAGCTGCCATTGAGAAGATTATAGAACAGTACACACGTGAAAGCGGTGTGCGCCAGTTGGAGAAACAAATCAACAAAGCTCTCAGAAAGATGGCATTCAAGAAAGCGGAAAGCGGTGAACTGCCTTTTGAGAAGATTACACCTACGGAGATTGAGGACCTGCTGGGCAAGCCACCTTTCTATCGCGACATCTATCAGGGCAACGCCTACGCTGGTGTTGTCACCGGCTTGGCCTGGACGAGTGTGGGTGGTGAAATCCTATTCATCGAGACTTCACTTTCAAAAGGAAAGGGATCGAAACTGACGCTGACGGGAAATCTGGGCGACGTCATGAAGGAATCGGCAGTCATCGCCTTGGAATACGTTAAAGCACATGTAGATACGCTGGGCATCGACTATCGCATCTTCGACAACTGGAACATCCACATCCACGTGCCTGAGGGAGCCACTCCAAAAGATGGTCCATCGGCAGGTATCACCATCGCCACCTCTATCGCTTCGGCACTGACACAGCGCAAAGTGCGCAAAAACACGGCAATGACGGGCGAGATAACCCTGCGTGGAAAAGTACTGCCCGTTGGTGGTATCAAGGAAAAAATCCTGGCTGCCAAGCGTGCAGGCATCACGGACATCGTGATGTGTCAGGAGAACGAGAAAGACATTAACGAAATACCTGAGATGTACCTGAAGGGTGTCACGTTCCACTACGTGGAGAACATTCAGGACGTTTGGAAGTTCGCTCTGACTGATGAGATTGTAGAGCATCCGTTGAATTTTGAGATTCCCGAAGAGAAAGACGAGAAGAAATGACATTTGAAGTACAACATACAGATAATGCTTCAGACGCACGGACAGGATTGATTACCACAGACCACGGACAGATAAAGACTCCCATCTTCATGCCCGTAGGCACTTGTGGCTCCGTCAAGGGTGTCCACTTCTCTGAACTGCGCGAACAGGTGAAGGCTCAGATTATCCTGGGCAACACCTATCACCTGTATTTGCGACCAGGATTAGACATCCTGCGCAAGGCAGGCGGCCTGCATCGGTTCAACACGTGGGATCGTCCTATCCTGACGGACTCTGGCGGCTTTCAGGTATTCTCGCTGACAGGTATTCGTAAACTTCGAGAGGAGGGTTGCGAGTTCCGTAGCCATATTGACGGATCGAAGCACATCTTCACTCCAGAGAATGTAATGGACACAGAGCGCATCATTGGCGCCGACATCATGATGGCACTGGACGAGTGTCCTCCTGGAGAAAGCGACTACCAGTATGCCAAGAAATCGCTAGGACTGACCCAGCGTTGGCTGGAGCGCTGCGTGAAGAGATTCAATGAAACGGAACCCCTTTACGGGTATCATCAGACACTGTTCCCCATCGTACAGGGATGTACCTATAAGGACCTACGACAAGATGCTGCCAAGCATGTCGTTGATGTGTTGGGCAAACTGAATGACGGCGGAGGAGCCTCTATCGGAGGACTTGCCGTCGGTGAGCCTACAGAGGTGATGTACGACATGATAGAAGTGGTGAACGAGATTCTGCCCAAAGACCGTCCCCGCTATTTGATGGGTGTGGGTACTCCTCAGAACATCTTAGAAGCGATAGAGCGTGGAGTCGATATGTTCGACTGCGTAATGCCTACCCGCAATGGGCGCAACGCGATGTTATTCACCTACGAAGGTACGATGAATATGCGTAACCAAAAATGGCAAGACGATTTCTCACCCATTGATCCGGATGGCTGCGATATCGACCGAATCCATTCCAAAGCCTATCTACACCACTTGTTCAAGGCCCAGGAATTGCTGGCCATGCAGATAGCCTCCATCCACAATCTGGCATTCTACCTAAGATTGGTAACAGATGCCCGTACACATATAGAGCAAGGTGACTTTACACAATGGAAACGTTCTGTGATTGACAACTTAGGACGCAGAAGATGAAAGAGAAGATTAAAGAGACAGCAAGAAAGGCAAGGTTCCTTTGGAATCGAATTCCCTGGGAGAAGATAGCTTGGCTGAAAGAGTATAACCCTTTCCGCTTCATCAAGCGTATGGACTGGTATATCATCAACAAGTTCATAGGCACTTATGTCTATTCCATTATCCTGATTATTTCTATCTCCATCGTCATTGATGTCAACGAGAACCTGGCCAAGTTTACAAACAACCATGCACCATTGCGTGCCATTGTGTTCGACTATTACACCAACTTCGTCCCCTACTTTGCCAACCTGTTCTCACCCCTGTTCGTATTCATCGCCGTCATCTTCTTCACCTCGAAACTGGCAGGAAACTCAGAGATTATCTCCATGCTGGCCTGTGGCATGAGCTTCAAGCGACTGCTACGCCCCTATCTGATATCAGCAGCCATCATTGCAGCACTCAATTTCTATCTGGGTTCGTATGTGATTCCAAAAGGAACGGTGGTGCGCCACGACTTCGAGGCTCTTTACAAGAACAACAAAAAGAATACGTCAGCATCCAATATCCAGCTGATGGTGGACAAAGGGGTGGTGGCCTACATCTCCCAATATGACGACATCCGCAAGACAGGCTATGGTTTCGCTCTCTATAAGTTTGAAAACAAGAAGATGGTTTCACAGATGAATGCGAACGTTATTCAATACGACACCATTTCCGACTCTCGCTATCACTGGAAGGCACGCAACTATAAAATCCGCACCCTGAAAGGCATGCGCGAACAGATTACCAGCGGATCGGAAATAGATACGCTGATACAGATGGAACCAATGGACCTAATCTTCTCAAAAGGACAGCAGGAGACATTCACCTCACCAGAACTGCTTCGCTATATCTCCAAACAGCAACAGCGTGGCTCCAGCAATGTAGTGCAATATGAAGTAGAATACCATAAACGAATAGCCTCATCCTTTGCATCGTTTATCCTAACCATTATTGGCGTTTCTCTGTCATCACGCAAGCGTAAAGGTGGTATGGGAATGTATCTGGGTATTGGTTTGGCACTATCGTTCACCTACATCCTGTTGCAGACAGTGAGTGCCACCTTTGCCATCAATGCAGACACGCCACCGATGTTGGCAGCTTGGATTCCAAACATCCTGTATTCATTCATCGCCTACTTCTGCTATAAGCAAGCACCGAATTAAGGGAAAAACGAAAAGTGTAAAACTCGCTACCGATAAAATTTTTTATGACATTTGAAGAAACCTATTTGAACGACAATATACTCGATGCACTCTACGATATGCACTTCGAGGAAATGACACCTATACAAGAACGCTGCATACCAGAGATTCTGGATGGTCACGACCTTATTGGCGTTGCCCAGACAGGAACAGGAAAGACAGCTGCTTATCTGTTGCCTATACTGAGTATGCTCGATGATGGTGGTTTTCCCAAAGATGCAGTAAACTGTATCATCATGTCACCCACCCGCGAGTTGGCCCAACAGATTGATCAGGCCATGCAGGGATTCGGCTATTATCTCGATGGAATTTCGAGCGTAGCCGTTTATGGCGGAAATGACGGCAACCGTTTTGATACAGAGACCAAAGGATTGAAAATGGGTGCCGACGTGATTATCGCCACTCCCGGACGTCTGCTTTCACACATCAGAATGGGACATCTCGACCTCTCGCGCCTCTCCTTCTTTGTATTAGACGAAGCAGACCGCATGCTAGATATGGGATTCTCTGATGACATTCTGCAAATAGCCAAGCAGCTTCCTCCCTCCCATCAAACAATTATGTTCTCGGCGACGATGCCTGCTAAGATACAGCAACTCGCGCGTACATTATTAAATAATGCAACAGAAGTTAAGATTGCTGTTTCGAAACCTGCAGAGAAAATACAACAGTCGGCTTTTGTTTGCTACGAGGCACAGAAACTGGGCATTGTCCGTTCGTTGTTCAAGGCAGGGGAACTGCAACGCGTCATCATCTTCTCCGGAAAGAAGGATAAGGTAAAAGACATCACACGAGAACTTAAGCACATGCACATCAACTGCGCCCCCATGCATTCCGACCTCTCACAAGCTGAACGCGACGAGGTTATGTATCAATTCAAGGCAGGACAAGTTGACGTGCTAGTGGCAACCGATATCGTGGCACGAGGTATTGATATCGACGACATTCTAATGGTTATCAACTACGACGTACCTCACGATGCTGAAGACTATGTTCATCGCATCGGACGTACAGCACGTGCCCAACGCGACGGTGTTGCCATCACCTTCGTTTCCGAACAGGACATTCGCTATTTTGCAGACATAGAACGTTTTCTGGAACGTGAAATTCCCAAGAACACCTTGCCAGAAGGCATGGGAGAAGGTCCGGAATACAAACCAACTGCACCTCGTAAGAGTTCACGAGGCAGAGGAGGAAGACATCGTAACGGAAAAGGGAACAGAAGGAATAATGGAAAAGAAAAGGGCAACAGAGGCAAGAATCATCATCGACAGAACAATAAGCCTCAGGCGAATTAATCCTTTTTAACATAAAATAATTGCTCTCCAGAGAACAACGAGACGATATTTTTCGTAACTTTGCACCACTTTTAATGGTATTAATTAATACACGTACTTGAATTTCAAGTAGTTACGCGCATTTAAGGAGTAAGAGATGAGACAATTAAAGATTCAGAAGAGTATTACGAATCGCTCAAGCGAAGCACTGGATAAGTATCTGGTGGAGATTGGTCGTGCACCACTGATCAGCATCGATGAAGAAATCGAGCTGGCTCAGAAGATACGCAAAGGCGGTCTTGAAGGCGAGCGTGCCAAGGACAAGTTGGTTACTGCCAATCTGCGTTTCGTAGTATCTGTTGCCAAGCAGTACCAGCATCAGGGATTGACGCTGACTGACTTGATTGATGAGGGTAACATTGGCTTGATAAAAGCCGCACAGAAATTTGACGAAACCCGTGGTTTTAAATTCATTTCCTATGCTGTATGGTGGATTCGTCAGTCCATTCTACAAGCGATTGCCGAGCAGAGTCGTATTGTGCGCCTACCGCTCAATCAGGTGGGAAGCTTGAACAAAATCAGCCACGAAATCAATCGCTTCGAACAAGAGTTCCAGCGTCATCCTTCCGTATCCGAGTTGAGTGATGCCACGAACATGGACGAAGAGAAGATAGCACAGTCTATGCAGGCTGACAGCCACCACGTATCCATCGACGCACCATTCCAAGATGGCGAAGACAACTGCATGTTGGACGTGATGGCTTCTGGTGACGATTCACGAACCGACCGCCATGTGGACCATGAGTCGATGGCACAAGAGTTGAACACCGTGCTTCAGAAGGTGCTCAAGGAACGTGAAATCACCATTATCCGCGAATGTTTTGGCATTGGTTGCCACGAGAAAGGTCTGGAAGAGATTGGCGACCAGTTAGGCCTGACCCGTGAGCGTGTTCGCCAGATTCGCGAGAAGAGCATTGCCAAGTTGCGTGATTCAGGTAATGCACGCATTCTGATGAAATATTTGGGCTAAAAGTTTTGCAACTCCAAAAATTATTTGTACTTTTGGGGTCGTGAATCAAAAGCTACACATCATATTACTGATGCTGGGCACGATGTTATTCATGCCCGGCATTTGTTTTTCACGTGACAGGTCTATCGACTCGCTGGTCCTTTTCAGGATCTGGAATTATGCCAAAAACCATAAACAGGTCAGCAACGGGGTAGAGCGTAACGTGTACATGTCTTATACCTTCAAGACTAACCGCCGCAACCCTACCCTTTTCCTTGTTCCCACCATGTATTCTATTGCCAAAGGTGAAAAGGAATTTGTTGGCGAGGCGTTTTACAAGATGAAATTCCATGATGCCTTCCGGTATGACCTACACCGGCAGGTGGTATGTGGTACTATTCCCAATAACAGGACCGTCATGCCCAACATGTTACAATTCATGACGCCCAATCTCTATAACGAGACCCTCTATCAAGACAAGATGTTGTCGCCGTTCTATTACCCCAACCGCTTCTTTTACAAGTATCTTGTCATTCCTGTATCCAATAACCTGTTCATAGTACGCTTTCGTCCCAGAACCAACAACACCCAGCTCGTTAAGGGACGCGCTTTCGTCTATCTGGATACGGGACGTATCAATTCCGTTTTCTATGAAGGCGAATACGACATGATATCGTTCAAGGTAAATGCTTACATGGACATGGATGATGAGAACATCGTGTTGCCTGAGCGTTGCATCACAGAGAGCAAGTTCAGGTTCTTGGGCAACAATATCAGCGCCACATGCCGTGCGTTCTACAATTGTCCCACCTCATTGCCAGACTCCATCGATAATGTTGAAGACCCAGAGCTAATGGCTACCCTGCGCCCTACACTACTCACCCAGACGGAAAGCGATATTTATCTGCACAAGCAGCAGGCTGACAGCATTCAAGAAAGCCAAAGCAATCCGTCAGACACAACACGTACTAAGAAGAATCTAGCCGATGTCTTTTGGGACAATATCGGCTACAACATGATTAACAGCACGCATGCTTCCTCTGGTCCTGCAGCCCTGCATCTCTCCCCACTTTTCAACCCTCTTTACTTCAGTTATAGCGGGAGCCGTGGTTTTGCGTATAAGATAGACATCGGTTTGCAGTATTCTTTCAACAAACACCGCTATCTGACCTTAAACCCCCGAATGGGCTACAACTTCAAGATCAAGCAGTTTTTCTATAATGCCCCCCTACGAATGACCTATAACCCCAAGCGCAATGGCTATGCCGAGATTACATGGGCAAATGGTAATCGTACGAACCATGCCTCGCTTGTTGAAGACATTGAAGAGAAGGAAGGCGAAGGCTTTTACGTTCCGGAATTCAAGGATGAGTCCTTCAAAGTAGTGAACAATGTGGAAGCATTTGACTGGGTCGAAATCATGACGGGTTTGATTTATCACCGCCGCAAATCCACTGATCCCGACCTGATGAGGAGAATAGGTTTCCCTGACGCGTTCTATAGCTTCGCACCCCTGCTTACCTTGCATTTCAAGCCTTGGCAACAGAAGGGCCCCACGCTGACAGCTAACTACGAACGGGGTATCAAAGGTGTCTTCAAATCTAATCTTGACTATGAGCAATGGGAATTTGATCTCTCTTATAAGCATGACATGAACGCCATGCGCAAAATCAACATGCGAGCAGGAACAGGATTCTACACCCAACGCGGCTCCGAGTATTTTGTGGACTTCTCTAATTTCCGCGAAAACAACCTGGCAACTGGTTGGGATGACGACTGGTCTGGACAATTCCAGTTGCTTGACAGTCGTTTGTATAACGAATCGAACTACTACATTCGCGGACATCTCACTTTCGAATCGCCCCTCCTTGCACTGACGTGGGTTCCATTTATCGGACATTTCGTAGAACTGGAGCGTGTTTATATCAGTGCACTCAGCATTGAACATACCCGCCCGTATTTCGAACTGGGATATGGTTTCTCTACCCGTTATCTCTCTACGGGATTCTTTGCCAATTTCTTCGGTGCAAAAATGGAGAGCGTAGGATGTAAATTCACCATAGAACTATTCAGAAGATGGTAAAAGCCCTCACTGTCTATAAGGCCAGTGCCGGAAGTGGAAAGACGTTTACGCTGGCTACGGAATACATTAAGTTGTTGGTCAAGAACCCAACGAGTTATCGCAATATCCTGGCCGTCACCTTTACCAACAAGGCGACGGAAGAGATGAAGATGCGCATACTCTCTCAGTTATATGGTATCTGGAAACATCTTCCCGACTCTGACAGCTATTTGAAGCGTATCAAGGAAGATACCGGATTCACCGAGGAGCTGATCAGTCAGCGTGCTGGGGAATCCCTCCACCTGCTGTTGCACAACTACAACTACTTCCGAGTAGAGACTATCGACTCCTTCTTCCAAAGTGTGTTGCGCAACCTTGCCCGCGAACTGGACTTGACAGCTAATCTACGAATTGGGCTGAACGACACTCAGGTAGAAGAGCAGGCTGTCGATCAGCTCATCGACTCCCTGACGCATACCGATGTTATGCTCCAATGGCTCCTGAGCTATATCATGGAGAAAATCAGCGACGACCGTTCCTGGAACATCATAGGACAAGTGAAGCAGTTTGGCAAGACCATCTTCCGTGACTATTACAAGGAGCACAGCCAGATTCTCAAGCAGAAGATAGAAGAGAAAGGATTTATAGAAGCCTATGTCAAGCAACTCCGCGATATTCGCAAGAACAGCCAGGAACGCATGAAGGAATATGCGGACACGTTCTTTGACACCCTGGAAGCAGAGCAACTGACCATTGACGACCTGCCCTTTGGGAAATCCGGTATAGCCAGTTTCTTCCTCAAGCTGAATAATGGACAGATGGACGAAGGCATTGTGGGCAAGCGTGCCCTGGATGCTGTGGGCGACCCTTCTAAATGGTCCTCCAAGAAACACCCGCAGGCGGAAGCTATCTATATGCTGGCAGAGGAATCGCTGATCCCTTTGCTTAGGAATGCCATAGAAGAGCGCCCTCGCCAGTATCGGCTTTATCAGTCTGCCGACCTCACCCTGCGCCATCTCAGTCAACTACGACTCCTTGGCAGCATCGAGCAGAAGGTTCGCGAGCTGAACGAGGAGGCTAACCGCTTCTTGCTCAGCGATACCCAGCAGTTGCTCCATCAGCTTATCAGCAATAGCGACTCACCGTTTATTTTCGAGAAGATAGGCACCCAACTGGAACACATCATGATAGACGAATTCCAGGACACCAGTACCGTACAATGGAAAAACTTCAAGGTGCTGCTACAGGAATGTATGAGTCATCAGCAGGCTGAAAATCTCATTGTTGGCGATGTCAAGCAGAGCATCTACCGCTGGCGCTCTGGCGACTGGCGACTGCTGAATGCCATCGACCAGGAATTTCCCCATGCCGACGAAATGGTTGAAATCCGTCCTTTGGAAACCAACTACCGTTCGGAACGTAACATCGTTGATTTCAACAACGCTTTCTTCACGTTGGCAGCCGAACAAGAATTCATGCGGTTGAAAGAAGAGAATCCTGAGGGTGCCAGCCAACTGCAACATGCCTATGCTGACGTATGTCAGCAAGTTCCTGCTCAGCGTGAACCCCGAGGACTGGTTAACATCCGCCTGCTACCCTCTGACGACTACCAGGACCAGACCATGAGCCAGTTGATTGACACCGTCCAGAAGCTACGTCAACAGGGTGTTTCCATCAGCGATATGGCCATCCTCGTCCGCACCAACAAGCACATCCCGCTCATTGCCGACTATTTTGCGGTCCATCTTCCTGATGTGCGCATTGTCAGCGACGAGGCTTTCCGATTAGACGCCTCCGTATCTGTATGTCTCTTGGTACAGGCACTCCACCTGCTCACCCACCCTGACGACCTTCTGGCCAAGGCAACCATTGCCAAGCTCTACCATCTTTCCATCCTCCGCGAGACCATAGCTGAGGAGGAGTTGCTCATCAAAGACCGCCAGCTTGACGACCTGTTGCCCGAAGCCTACATCCGCCATTTCGAAGAACTGAAGCAATTGCCTCTCTTTGAACTTGTAGAACGCCTGTATGCCATCTTCGGTCTTCAGCACCTTAACGAACAGAGTGCCTATATCTGTGCTTTCTACGACCAACTGAACCAGTTTACGCAAGACAACTCTACGGATATCGATGCCTTTGTCCGCGAATGGGAAGAAACTATTAGCAACAAGACCATACAAAGCGATGCGAACAGCGGCATCCGCATCCTGTCCATTCATAAAAGTAAAGGACTGGAGTTCAATCATGTCATCATCCCTTTCTGTGACTGGAAACTGGAGATGCCCGACATCCTGTGGTGCGAACCCACCATAGCTCCGTTTGATGCACTTCCTATAGCTCCTATTGACTATAGCCAGAAACAAATGCGAGGCACCATTTATGAGCGAGCCTTTCTGGATGAGCACCTGCAAAACACGGTGGACAACCTCAACCTTCTATATGTAGCCTTCACCCGTGCGGTGTGCAGCCTGTTTGTCATTGGACAACGGGGCAGCAAGTCCAACCGTTCCGCCCTTCTGGAGAACGTATTAGGAAACATAGAACTTAACGGAGCCACGCTTCAAGGACAGGCCGATGAACAAGAGGTACTCGAATTTACGTTCGGCACTATGGTAACATCTGAACAGTCCAGTCACGTCACACAGTCAGAGAACATATTCCTACAGCCTGTCACCACCGAGCCTGTCCAGTTGGAGAGTTTCGAGGTTAAGACCGAGTTCCGGCAGAGCAACCGAAGCCGCGATTTCATGAATGGCGATGACGAGCAACAAGAACTTAGCTACATCAAACTCGGCTCGGTGCTTCACGAGATATTCTCAACCATCCGTACTACGGCAGACATTACCCAGGCACTCTTACAGATGCAGCAAGAAGGAGTTCTCTACGATAACGAGGTAACCCGCGAGAAACTGATGGACATCATCAGGAAGCGATTGACGGATAACCGTGTAAAGGAGTGGTTCTCGGAACGTTGGCAACTGTTTAACGAGTGTAGCATCCTGCGTTTGGACGAACACGGAGAGGTGGTGGAACGCCGTCCCGACCGTGTCATCACCGATGGCAAAGAGACACATGTCATCGACTTCAAGTTCGGACGCCAGCATGAGGAATATCACGCTCAAGTGGGTGAATACATCCAACTGCTTCGTCAGATGCAGATGCCTCATGTCAGAGGGTGGCTCTGGTATGTGTATAGCAATAAGATTGAAGAGGTGAGATGTGAGAGGTGAGATGTAAGATGTAAGAGGTAAGAGGTAAGATGTAAGAGGTATGAAGAGTTTTTTAGAATATGTAGCTGAAGATATTATCCGGAAGTATGGCACTGACCTTTCTCGTACTGCCATTGTCTTTCCGAACAAGCGAGCCTCGTTGTTCCTCAACGAGCATCTGGCACGCCTGGCAGGCCATCCGCTATGGAGCCCAGCCTATATCACTATCAGCGAGCTGTTCCGCCAGCAGACCACCCGTCAGGTGGCAGACCCTATCAAGCTGGTTTGCGACCTCCACCAATCATTTTGTCAGGAGACGGGTTCCACCGAGACGCTTGACAAGTTTTATGGTTGGGGACAGTTGCTTATCAGCGATTTCGATGATATCGACAAGAACATGGCCGATGCCGACCGTGTCTTTGCCAACCTGCGTGACATTCATGAGTTAGACGACCTGAGCTTTCTCACCGAAGAGCAGCGTCAGTTGTTGCGCCACTTCTTCAGCCACTTTACGGAGGAACACGAGACCGAGCTGAAACAACGCTTCCTGAACCTATGGAGCCACTTTGCAGACATCTATCACGATTTCAACGAGCGGTTGGCTAAACAAGGCCTAGCCTACGAAGGCGCGCTATACCGGCAAGTTTGTTGTCATGCCATGACAACAAACATCACAAGTGCCTTTCCCTATGACCGTTACCTCTTCGTAGGCTTCAACCTGTTGCAGAAAGTCGAGCAGCAACTCTTCTCCTTCCTCCAGAAAGAAGGCAAGGCCAAGTTCTATTGGGACTTCGACCATTACTATATGCAACACCACGAGGCAGGCCGGTATATTGCCCGATACTTGGAATACTTTCCTAACGAGTTGGACAACACCGATGCCGACATCTACCGGCAGTTCAGCCAACCCAAGCAGATTCGGTATATGTCTGCCCCCACCCAGCACATCCAGGCTCGTTATGTGAGCAGCTGGCTCCGCGAAGCAGAACGGTATAAGGACGGACGCCGCACTGCCATCGTGCTGTGCGACGAGAGCCTGTTGCCTACCGTCATCCACTGTTTGCCTAACGAGGTGGAGAAGATTAACGTCACCACAGGTTATCCACTTGCACTGACTCCTGTTGCTTCCTTCATCCAGCTGTATTATAACTATCAGTTAGGTGGTCGCTCACCCCGTTTGCTACGTGCCTTTAAGCGCCACCCTTATACGCGCTTCTTGGAAGTGAGTGAAGAGGGGCAAGAGGTGAGAGATTTGCCAGAAGCGAATGGAGACCTTATCGGGCAACTGCTTTCCTTCCTGCGCCAGATAGCAACAAAAGCCAAAGACGAGATACAAGACCCTTTGTTCCAGGAGTCACTCTTCCGTGCCTATACCCTCATCAACCGCCTGGACGGATTGATGGAGAGTGGCGATCTGCAGGTGACCGATCAGACCATGCAACGCCTTACCACACAGATCATGCAGCAAACCAGCATCCCCTTCCATGGTGAGCCAGCAGAAGGGCTTCAGGTGATGGGAGTACTGGAAACGCGCAACCTCGATTTCGACCATGTGCTACTGCTCTCGTGTAACGAAGGCAACATGCCCAAGGGTGTCAACGACAGTTCGTTCATTCCCCACAGCATCCGCCAAGCCTATGAGCTGACCACCGTGGAAAACAAGGTCAGCATCTATGCCTACTATTTTCACCGTCTTATCCAGCGAGCCTCCGATGTCACCATCCTGTACAACAACTCCACAGAAGACGGACAACGGGGCGAGATGAGCCGCTTCATGCTGCAGCTGATGGTGGAGAGCGGACAGCACATCACGCTTCACGCCCTGCAGGCTGGCAAGCAGATAGAACGCTGGACGCCACGCCCCATTGAGAAGAGCGACCATGTGCTCCAGATTCTGAAGTCCAGTTTCGAACGAATCTCTCCTACCGCCATCAGCAAATATATGCGCTGTCCGCTACAGTTCTACTACCGCTATGTTGCCGGACTCCAAGAGCCCGACATTCCTGACGATGAACAGGAGCTGGACAACCGCATGTTTGGCGACATCTTCCACGATGCTGCAGACATCATCTACCACCGCTTGCCCCGCCATATCACCAAAGACGTGCTCGACCACCTACTGAAAACCAAGGTCGAGATAGAACGTGCCGTTGACGAAGCCTTTCACAACAAACTTCCCAACAGTCCGCTGAGCGGTCTTCACATCATCAACCGCGAGGTGATTATCCATTACCTGCGTCAACTCCTTGAGATAGACCGCCGCCTGGCACCCTTTACCATTCTCGGTCTCGAATGTGATGTTTACAGGCCTCTTACTTCCACCATACAGATTGGTGGGCGCATCGACCGTCTCGACCTCATCCACGAAGACACTCCTCTGGAGCGTATTCGCGTGGTTGACTACAAGACCGGTAGCCGTAACATCAAGCCCCTGCCTGATGTAGAGTCCATCTTCTCGCCTGAGAAGATTCACGAACACAGCGACTATTACCTTCAAGCCTGCCTCTATGCCGACATTGTAAGTGGCAAGCAGAATATCCTCCCTCAGACATCAGCCCTCAGACATCAGCCCTCAGACGTCAGCCCTCAGACATCAGCCCTCAGACATCAGCCCTCTGACGTCAGCCCTCTGAAAGTCTCGCCTGCCCTGCTGTTCATTCAGCATGCTGCTGCCGACGACTACGACCCCACGCTGAAATTCGGCAAGGAACCCATCTTGGACATTGCCGACCATTCCGCCCGTTTCAATGAGTTGCTCAACGAAAAAGTGGACGAGATTTTCTCATCCACTATGCCATTTTGTGCTACAGACGACCTGAAAGTCTGCCGTACCTGTCCTTATGCCCCGTTGTGTCGCCGCTAATCCTTATCGGTTCTTGTTGCGCACAAACCACGAGTGCGTAAAGAAGTGATACATCAGCAGTGCTGCCATCGTCAGCGCCAAGGCTGTATATATCAGCATATCAGGCTGTTTGTAGAAAAACAGATAACCCAATCCCACGCCAAGGCTGATTCCTGTTTCCCATCCCAGGAAACACGTGCTCTGCGACGTTCCACGCTGGCAGTGACGACTCAGTTTGATGAAAAACAGCAGGAACCGTGAGCCGATAACGCCCACACCCAGCCCTACGAAAACAGGAGCCACAGGCGATGTAGGATAGCCGTGCAGGATGAGCAAGGCTGCCAACATCAGAATAAGCCCCGTCAGCACCTCACTCTTCAACTCTGCATCGCGGAAAACGAAACGCTGTGCCAACAGAGCCAACAGGAAACCACCCATCATCAAAGCATAGAAAATAGGTTGGAGCGGCAACGACAGCAATAGTCCTACCACGATGCTTACCAACAACAGATTCACGAAAAGCACGAATCCGTGAGGCAGGAAAAAGCGGTCTAACGACATCACATGTACCCCCTCTTCGGGAGTACGGAATGGGAATTTCACCAGTCTAATCAGCAACAGCGATACAACAGCCAGCACCATTGTTGTCACCAGCACCACATGGAAACCGAACTGATAGGCCACCAAGCCTGCCAGCGGCCCTAACGAGAGCGCAAAGCGTGTAAACCATGAGGCGCTGAAATTAGCCTCCGTACGCTGGAACGACTCGCAGGTATCATTTATCAGCGTCGATGCCAGCACCATCTGTGCCAGTCCGAAAGCAGCGCCCAACACCAGGCGTTGGAGCAGGATGATCCAAAACTCCACGAACTCCGAGCGCAAGTCGTCAATATACCACAGCAGTCCTGTAGCCAGTCCTACCGCTATCACTGCATGCATGCAGATGACATTTCGGCGAAAACGTTGTACCATCCACGAGCAAGGAGCCCCAAAAAGATACAACCCCAGCGCAAAGACACCCATTGACCATCCCGTCTCCTCTGGCGTAAAGTTCTCCGTGTGCATCAGCCACTGAGGCATGACGGGAACCAGCATATAGACAGACATCGTGAGCAATAGCGAACTGATGGCCATCAGCCAGAACTCACGGTGCCACAGTTTGATATGTACTGGTGTGTTTTGTGTATTCATCCATTAATAAGATTCGTTCTCATTGGGGAAGTCGCAGTTCTTCACGTCTTCCACGTAGTGCCCGACAGCATCGGTAATAACACTGTTCAGGTCGGCATAGCGACGCAGGAATCGGGGTGAGAATCCCTGAGTCATGCCCAGCATGTCGGCACTCACCAGCACCTGTCCGTCAGTACCGTTGCCAGCTCCAATGCCAATGGTGGGGCACTTCACCGCCTTGGTCACCTCGGCAGCCAACTTGGCAGGCACCTTTTCCAGCGTTATACCGAAACATCCAGCAGCATCCAGCGCGATAGCATCACTCATCAGCTTTTCGGCCTCTGCCTGTTCCTTGGCACGCACGGCATAAGTACCAAACTTATTGATGGACTGAGGTGTCAGTCCCAGGTGAGCCATCACGGGGATTCCTGCATCCAGGATACGCTTCACGGTATCTAGAATCTCCACGCCACCCTCCATTTTCAGGGCGTCACAGCCACTCTCCTTCATGATGCGGATAGCATTGGCAACACCCTCTGCCGCATTAACCTGATACGAGCCAAAGGGCATGTCACACACCACCAGTGCGCGCTGCACGGCACGAACCACCGAACGAGCGTGATATATCATATAGTCCACGGTCATGGGCAGTGTCGTTGCATTTCCCGCCATCACGTTCGAGGCTGAGTCGCCCACTAGGATAGCGTCAATGCCAGCCTTGTCCACGATGCCGGCCATAGTATAGTCGTACGAGGTGAGCATGGAAATCTTCTCACCCTTCTGTTTCATTTCCATAAAGCGGTGTGTTGTCACCTTGCGATTGTCGCTTACTAAATATCCTGTCATATTTTAATTAAAATTATCAATTAGTAATTAGTAAAATTATGATTACCTTTTAATATTGAATATAGTTTTCAATTACTTCATCACACAGTGGACCAATGGCCTCTGCAGGGTTCGTAGTAGCCAGTCCCACTACGTGCATACCAGCAGCCCTGCCCGATTTCAGCCCATTGAACGAGTCCTCGAACACCACGCAGTCCTTGGGTGTCACGCCAAATCGCTCAGCCGCTTTCAGATAGCAGTCGGGATCGGGTTTCGAGCGTTCAAAATCCTCCGAGGTCAGGATGGAGTCAAACAGTGTCTTAAACTCAGGATGGTGCTGATAGACTGCTTCCATCTTCGGTTGGTTCGAACTGGTCACCACCGCCGTTTTCACACCTTCCTGGCGCAATCTCTTGATGTACTGTTCAAAGCCTGCCACGTACTGATAGTCCATTTGTTGCTCAAACTGGTTCAGCCGCTCTGTAATCAGCGCCTGCTTGTCTGCCAGTTCACCAGAGAACCACGCATCGTATATCTGTACCAGCGTCTGCCCTTTTATTTCATGCTCCAGTCCCGGGTGCTCGGGATGAAACTCACGGCACTGTTCACCCCAGAATATGGTGTACTGGGGTTCCGTGTCAAACACGACGCCGTCGAGGTCGAACAAAGCTGCTTTCATCATACTTTTCTTCATTTGCGGGTGCAAAGGTAGTGCAAACCGAATGAAAAACCAAATATATTTGGATTTTTCTGAGGTGCAGCCTACCTTCGACGAAGTCAAAGGTACAAATAAGTGAGCGAAAATGCAAATGTATTTGCAATTTTCCAAAATCTTATTCAAGTCATTTATCAAAAAAACTTAAAAACAAATAAACTATGCATCGTATCACGAGAGTTTATGGTTTATTTGCTACTTTTGCAGCCGATGAGACAGTTGTTGACAAGAACATTACAATGGATAGTCGCTCTCCTGCTCGCCTTGTTCACGGTGCTACCGGCACAGGCACAGGACGACGACGATGACGACATTGCCTACTCGTTGAATCTGAACGAGGTGGTAGTGTTGGCTGACGGTATGACCTTCGAGGAATACTTGCTGAAGCAAGTGCTGGCACATGCCAAACCCCTCAAGGCACACGTTCAGACGCTGCGCTACTCGGTGACCTGTCAGCTGGAGAAAGACATCGATCTGACCAAGTTTCCGCACCGGCGAACCATCACCTTTGCAGCCCGACTGGCAGGCTACGGACAGATACTCAGTGCACTGAGAGAGCACAAGCACTTCAGCATCACAATGGCAGAGGACATCCTGTACCACAAAGGAAAAATTACGACATCGAACATCCGGATGGTAGAGAAGCAACAGGAGCTGACACCCAAGCAGGAAGCCTCGTTCCTCAAGCACGACGGCATGATGAGTGCCAACGTCTATGACAAATTCTATGAGAAGGTACGCGAGAAGGTGAAGGAACTGCAGAAGAAATACAAGAAGAAACAGGAAACGGGCATGAAGTATAGCGGCAGCTATACCGCTGACAACAGGACCTACTATGTAGTAAAGCTTGAAAACATGCGCGTACACATTGCTGATGGCTGTTGGCAGATAGCCCGCATCAGCTATAGCGAAGGACAGAACCGCATGCAATACGAGTTTAAGGAGATAAAGCCCAACCTCTTCCTGGCAAGTCAGGGAACGGCCAAATTCTATCTTGATAAAGAGAAATGGCCCAAGGGATATATCTCCATGAAGATGAACTATACTTATCAATAAAACGACCATCATGGCAGAAAGACTGGAATTTACGACTCAGGAGAAGGAAGAGACGCTGGCGCTCTACCAGCACATCCGCGGACAGATAGCGAACTCGCTGGTGGAGGGCGACGAGGAGCGCATGCGTCAGCTGATGCTACAAGCCCTGGAGAGTCAGCAGGTCAACCGCAACGTGTTCGGTCTGAACCCCATCCTGCTTAGTTTTCAGACCGCCCAGCTGGTGGTTGACGAGATAGGGCTTCGCCGCGACGGAGTGCTGGCCGTGCTGCTGCGCCCCAATGTGGAGCAGGGTTTGCTGACCATCGACGAGGTGCGCGCCCATTTTGGCGAGTCCGTTGCCCGCATCCTGCACGGTCTTCAGCGCATCCAGGAGCTCTATCAGAAGAATCCCGTTGTCGAGTCCGAAAACTTCCGCAACCTGCTACTCTCGTTTGCCGAGGACATGCGCGTTATTCTCATTATGATTGCCGACCGTGTAAACCTGATGCGACAAATCAAGGAATCCGACAATGCCGACGCCAAGCATGAGGTGTCGCAGGAGGCTGCCTACCTCTATGCTCCTCTGGCCCACAAGTTGGGTTTGTATAAGTTGAAGAGCGAGCTGGAGGACCTGTCGCTGAAATACCTCGAACACGATGCCTACTACCATATCAAGGAGAAGCTCAGCGAGACCAAGAAGAACCGCGACGCCTACATCCAGCGCTTCATACAGCCCGTCAGCCAGCGACTCACCGAGGCAGGGCTGAACTTCCACATCAAAGGCCGCACAAAGAGTATCCATAGCATCTGGCAGAAGATGAAGAAGCAGAAGTGTGCCTTCGAGGGAGTCTATGACCTCTTTGCCATCCGTATCATCTTAGAGGTGAGAGGCGACGGGCAAGAGCGGAGAGAACAGCACCGGCGCGAAATCATGCAGTGCTGGCAGGCCTTTGCCATCGTCACCTCGATGTACCAACCCAATCCCAAGCGGCTGCGCGACTGGATCAGCGTGCCCAAGACCAACGGCTACGAGTCGTTGCACATCACCGTGCTGGGCCCTGAGCAGAAGTGGGTGGAAGTGCAGATTCGCACTGAGCGCATGGACGAGGTGGCCGAACGCGGTGTAGCAGCCCACTGGCGCTACAAGGGTGTGAAGGGCGAGTCGGGACTGGACGACTGGCTCACCAATATCCGCTCGATGCTCGAGACCAGCGACGGTATGGAGGCGATGGACCAGTTTAAGATGGAGCTCTACGAGGACGAGGTGTTCGTGTTCACCCCCAAGGGCGACCTCTACAAGTTTCCCAAGGGAGCGACCGTGCTCGACTTCGCCTACCACATCCATTCCAAGATAGGCAGTTCGTGCGTGGGTGCCCGCATTAATAACAAGGTGGTGACGCTACGCCAGGAGCTGCAGAGCGGCGACCAGGTGGAGATTATGACCTCTGCCAACCAGAAGCCCAAGCAAGACTGGCTGAACATTGCCAAGACCTCGCGTGCCAAGTCGAAGATACGTCTGGCACTGAAGGAGACGCAGGTCAAGGAGGGCCTCTTTGCCAAGGAGACGCTGGAGCGCAAGTTCAAGAACCGCAAGGTCGAGATGGACGAGAGCGTGATGCAGGTGCTCATCCGCAAACTGGGCTTCAAGGAGGTCAGCGACTTTTACCGTCGCATTGCTTCTGGCGAACTGGATGTCAACACCGTCATAGACCGCTATGTAGAAATACAACAGGGCGACCAGCCCGTCACCGGCAATAACGTGGCCGAGAGTGCTGCCAACTTCGTGCTGGAAAACGCTAAACTCTCAACGCTAAACTCTCAACTAAGTGACGACGTGCTCGTCATCGACCGCAACCTGAAAGGCATCGACTACCAGTTGGCGCGTTGCTGTCAGCCCATCTATGGCGACCCCGTGTTCGGCTTCGTCACCATCAGCGGCGGCATCAAGATTCACCGTGAGGACTGTCCCAATGCCCCAGAGCTGAAGAAGCGCTTCGGCTATCGTGTCGTACGTGCCAAGTGGAGCGGCAAGGGTTCCAGCCAGTATTCCATCACCCTGCGTGTCATCGGCAACGACGACATCGGCATAGTGAACAACCTCACCAGCATCATATCGAAGGACGAGAAGCTCGTGCTGCGCTCTATCAACATCGACTCGCACGACGGTCTGTTCAGCGGCAACCTCACCATCATGATTGACGACAACACCCGCCTCGAAACACTCATCAAGAAGCTACGCACCGTGAAGGGCGTCAAGCAGGTGGAGCGATTGTAACATTTCCATCGCGGTACTGTTTGGCGGTCATGCCGGTGACGCGCTTGAAATACCAGTAAAAAGCAGTAATTTTGACCCATATTTGTGAAATTGTTATTAACTAAACTAAGATTGATGAAAAAAAGTCTACTCATTTCCATGTTGCTCCTCTTTGCAGGAGTGAGCATGCAGGCTCAGTCCATAGCCAAAGAGCAAATGGACGAGCGGTTCAATGACGGAACCAAGTTCCCCCTCGGCTGGTTTGGCGAGGGATGGAAAGTGAAAGACGGCAAGGCCAAGTGTAAGGCTACCGAGGACTCCAACAGCGGTTTCCCAGGTGGCGGCGGCTTCAGTCCTAACCAGAATGAAAACCCAAGCCAACAGGGTATGCCCGGCATGGGCGGCATGTTTGGCGGCGACCGCAAAAGGACGTATCTGCTCACCCCTCCCTTGTCTGTGAAGGACGGCGAGAACCTGGTGTTCAGCGCCAGGAAGACCAACGGCGACGACGACGGCATGGGTGGCGGTATGGGGTTCAATTTCGACCTGAAAGCCATCATGGGCTTTACCGATACCTTGTTTGTCGTGGAGCGTTCGGTGTATGGCAAGAACCAATGGGTACGCGTGGCAGACTTTACGAAGACGCTTGACGACAAGTTCCAGACGCTCACCGTGTCGGGCACTCCCCAGGGCGAATACCGTTTCCGTTTCGTTTCTTATGTCGATGCCGAGATTGACAGCGTGGCGGGCTTCCATATTGACAAAGAGGCACCCGACCTGATGGTCACCGTTGACAGCCTTCACACCCACTTTGTCGATTACAGCGTGTGTGCCAAGGACAGCACCAAGGAGTTCATCCTTATCAATACCGGCACCAGCCTGCTGAAGGTCAACGTCAAGTCTGATGACTCTCAGTTGTTCAGCCTCGACAAAAGCAGTTTCAGTATCGAAGCCGGCGACTCTGCCACGCTGAAGGTCACGTTCCATTACAATAAAGGAACGATAGGCAAGAACGAGGCTATGATTTTGTTCAAGCCTGAGGACGGTCGCATTTTTGGCACCAGCATTACCGTTGCTGCCGTCATCACCGACCCTGATGCGTGGGTGGTGGATTTCAACGACAACAAGATGCCCGTCGGTTGCTTTGGCGAGAATTTCGTGGTCAAGGAAGGCGTGGCTACCCACTATAACGCTGCCGGTGGTGGTATGGCGGCTATGGCGGCCATCTTTGGCGGTGGTGGCGCCAGCGACTGGTTCATGACTCCCCCGTTGCACATCAGTGGTGTTAACGACGCTGTCATCTTCTCGCTGAAGAATGGCGACGGCAGCTACAAAGGTCCTATCATCGACGCGCAGGCCAACGTCACCATCGAGAAGTCGGTCTATGGCAGCAACAAGTGGGAACGGGTGGATGCCTATCAGTTCAAGGACACGCTGTACCACACAAAATGGATTTCCTGGCTGCCTGAAGGCGACTACCGCTTCCGCTTTGTCTCTGGCGACAGCCTCTGCATTGACAGCATTGCCGGTGGCCGTATCAACATGAATGCCCCCGACCTGTTGGTGCACTACAATGGACGCGCTGTGCAGACTGTCAACTACGGCGTGGCCCGTGGCAACCAGACCAAGACCTTCCAGCTCATCAATACGGGTACAGCAACCCTGCAGCTCTTTGCCATGACGAGCGATCCTACGTTCTATACCATCAATAAGCAGATGATAACCATCGCAGCTGGCGAGTCTGTCGATATTGACGTGACCTTCCATCATAACCCCGAGGCATTGGGAGCCCATCAGGCAACTCTCGTGCTGAGCCCGACAAACTGCCAGATAGCCACGCAGATGATCTACCTCTCTGCTTACACCACCTACGAGGATGCCTGGTCTGAGAACTTCGAGCAGGAATACGAGGTTGAGGAAGGCGAATACCCAGAGTTGCCTTTTGGTTGGGAGACTACTGGTTGGCTGGTGACCAAGGGAGGCGGTATGGACTTAATGGCCATGATGGGCATGGGCAGTGCCGAGAAGTCGTGGGCTCCCCATACCGACAGCGATGCCTACGAGCTGATTACACCAAGCCTGCAGGCCAAGCAGGGCGACGTGCTCCGCTTCTATGCCAATGTCAGCAGTGGTTGGCTCAACGTGTTCTACACGCTTGATGCCGATGGCAACGGCGGTGCCAATCCAAATGCCAACTGGATTTACCACGATACCTATATCACAGCCGACTCCATCTACTTCATCGCACCCCGTTCTGGCATTTACCAGCTGAAGTTCACGGGCAGCTCCGTGTCCGTCGACGATTTCCTCGGCTTCCGCACACCTATAGCCAGTGCAGCTCTGTTGGACGACAGCCAGTATGAAGCACAGAATGCCGAGGTCATCGAATACTTCAAGGACAAGAAAGTCAACGTCACCTACGACCGTGTACTCTCTGCCAAACAGCAGCAAGACGGCAGCTGGACACCTCGTGCCTACGTGGTCAGCCTGCCTTACGACTACGATGTCAGCCAGTACAACGATGCCGACCAAGCCAAGGTCTATCGCCTGCGCTACAAGGAGGAATACTACAAGCAGTTCATCTTCCTGCCAGACGCTAACCCCACCCTCATGCAAGCCGGCAGAGCCTATCTGGTTGTTGTCACGAAGGGACAGCTGAAACTCAGCGCCACCGACGTATCGCTTACCAATACCGTTATCGACGATGACCAGAACGTGGTCAACAGCTTCGAGGACTGGTACTTTGAGGACAAGCTCACGCCCGTTGGAAAGTGGCAGGCCAACTTCAAGAGCATTACCGACAAGGAAGCCGACCAGATGAACATCTTCTGTCTGCGCAACGACGGCAGCTGGGCACGCTTCCAGTCGGAGGAAGGCGCAGAGCCAGGCCGTCTGGCAGCTTACCGAGGCTACTACGAGTCCAACGCCCCTGCAGCCTCTGCAGCACCTAACCGTGCCGCACCCCTGCCTGGCACTTACAAGACGCTGTTCCAGAACGGCGACCAGCAAGGCGCCACCACTGGCGAGAGTGTCACCTACGACAATCTGGACTACGAAGGTACCATCCCATACGCCGGTTCGTCCACTGGCATCCAGCCCACCCTCCGCACCATCGATGCCGACGGCACCAGCCGCGTATTCGACATGCAGGGCCGCCAGCTCAACGGCAAGCCCGACAAGGGACTGTACATCATTGATGGCCGAAAAATCGTGAAGTAAGCACCGTCTCGACACAATAAAGGGGGCATCCACAACTCAGTGCGATGCCCCCTTTCCTTTCAAACGCCCGCTCGACTTGTGTACTTTTTGTGTGCAAATACTTCAATAATCATTATTTTAAACAACAAGTTAGTTATAAGTTTGTTAAAAATTTTACTTATCCACTCATTATCTTTCAATTCTGCTATCAAGACACCTATTAAGAGAAAAACTTGCTACCATTAATGTGCGCAATTTCTAGATTTAAATCTCGCAATTTTTATCCTTAAGGGACGTCTCTCCTGCTTCATTGTCTAACACTACAAAGTGTACGAAAAAATCAAATGAAAAACAAATTATTTGTGTAAAACTTTTGAAATCTTTTCATGTGTACAGAGAGGTCGCTAAACACCATGGATTCAGATGTCAGATTTCAGTTTTTAAAATGAGGGGTATGATACCTGCTTCCAGACCCAAAAAAGATTTTATATATATTACAATATATATAAAATTATATAATATATATATAATATTTTATACATCTATTCCATCCCCCGATGAAGGTCGTGTAGGGGTGCCAAAATAAAAACTGAAATCTGACATCTGAAACAAAGGAGAATTAGCGACAACTAATTCTCCTTAAATGCTACGACGCCCAGGGTGGCGGGGTCGAGGTAGAAAGTGGCGCTGAGGGTGTCGTCGTCCAGAAGGTACTGGGTACGGACGTGAAGCAGCGTCTTGCCAGAGGGTTTCTGGTACTGGATGTCCTGCCCTGCCCTACTGCGCAATACCTGGATGAGCGAGTCGGTGATGGCACGCGTACTGTCCACACTGGAGAAATCGATGTAGCTGGCATCACGGTGCAACTGGGTCTCGACGAAATCCTTGATGGAGGATTTGGCCTGCTGTTGCTGACCACAAGCAGCCAGCAACAGCACGACACCTATTATATATATACATTTATTGACCATTGACCATTGAACATTGAACATTGACCATTAGACAGTGGGAATGTTTTTGAGGACATCGAGCAAGTGGTCCCATACCATCTGGACGGTAGGGATGTGCAGGCGCTCGTCGGGAGTGTGGACGAAGCGCAGTGTGGGACCGAAGCTGACCATGTCGAGGTTAGGATAACGCTCGGAGAAGAGGCCGCACTCCAAACCGGCGTGGATGCCTCGCATAACGGGCTCCTTGCCGAAGAGACGGACATAGGACTCCTTGACAATCTTCTGCAACTGGCTGTTGGAACGCATCTTCCAGGCGGGATAGCCGTCGCCCGACTCTGCCACAGCACCGGCTAACAGGAAAGTGGCCCGGATGGTGGCGCACATGTTGTCGAGGTTGGACATGACATTGGAACGCTGCGAAGAGACGATGTTGATCTCGTTGTCTGAAGTGACGATGCTGGCAATGTTGCTGGAGGTCTCGACCATTCCGTTGAGCTCGGGGTCCTGGCAAATGGCGTAGATGCCATTGTCAACAGCCTGGAGGGCATAGACAAAGTTGCGTGCCACCTGGTCCTCGATGACGGGTTGGGCATCGGTGCTCTCCATCGTCCACACCATCTGGGTGTCGGTGACGTGGAACTCGTCCTCGACATCGGAGGCAAAGATGTTCCAGTCGGCCTTGATGTTCTCCTTGAGGTCGTGGGGAACGGCAATGACAAACATGCCGTCGCGAGGAATGGCGTTATGAAGCTTGCCGCTGTTGAACTGAGCGAGGCGGATGCCCTCATACTTGGTCATCTCGGCAAAGAGGAAGCGGCCCAGCAACTTGATGGCGTTGGCACGCTGCTTGTTGATGTCGTCACCAGAGTGGCCACCCACAAGGCCTTTCAACTGGGCACGCATGAAGAAGTAGCCTGCAGGCACCTCCGTGCGCCGGAAGGTAAACTTGGCGGTGGTGTTGCGTCCTCCGGCACAGGAAACGAAGATTTCGCCCTCGTCCTCGGAGTCGAGGTTGATGAGGAAGTCGCCAGTCATGAAGCCTGCCTTCATGCCCTCGGCACCTGTCAGCCCGGTCTCTTCGTCACGGGTGAAGACGCACTCGATGGGGCCGTGCTCGATGTCGTCGGAAGCCAGCAGTGCCAACTCCATCGCACAGCCTATACCGTCGTCGGCACCCAGCGTGGTACCCTCGGCGGTCAGCCACTCGCCATCAACATAGGTCTTGATGGGGTCGTTGTCGAAGTCTATCTCATAGTCCACCAACTTGTCGCACACCATATCCATGTGGCTCTGCAGGATGACCGTCTTGCGGTTTTCCATACCCTGGGTGGCTGGTTTGCGGATAATGACATTACCTGTCTCATCGACTTTGGTGTCTAATCCGTGGCTCTCGCCCCATGACTTCAAGTACTCAATCATCTTCTCTTCACGCTTCGAAGGGCGTGGAATCTGGTTAATCTTCGCAAACTGTTCGAAGACAACAGCGGGTTTTAACTCACTTTTATTCATTATTAATGTATTTTTTAATGTATAATTTTACAATTTAATCTTTTATTTGTAACTTTGCAGCGCAAAATTAATCATTTATGATGGAAATATTGCTATTAAGCACGTTAATAATTGCTATCGGCATGGCTTTTTTCTGCATAAAGCTGATTTTCCGCAAAAACGGAAGCTTCAGTTCGCAGCATATTCACGACAGTCAGGCCATGAGGGAAAGGGGCATCCACTGCGTGATGGACCAGGACCGTGAGATGCGACGCAAAAGCAGGTTTGCCGTCAATGAGAAATCGAAATAAGGGAATTAACAAAAAATAACAAAAATAATAAAACAAGAAAAATGAAAAAGTACATGTTTTTGGCCGCTGCTGCCATCGTAGCACTGGCTTCGTGCAACAACGCAAGTCCCAAGATGGACGAACAGCCCGCCACTGCTAACGACAACGCCACAGGCGGAGTAAGAATCGCTTATGTGGAGGTTGACTCACTGATGACACAGTATGAGTTCTGCAAGGAGTTCACACTGATTCTGCAAAAGAAGAGCAATAACGCCCGCAACACGCTGAACCAGAAGGGACAGGCACTGCAGAGCGCTATGGCTAACTTCCAGCAGAAGCTGAACAACAACGGATTCACCAGCCGCGAACAGGCTGAGAGCCAGCAGGCAGCCATCCAGCGCCAGCAACAGAGCCTGCAGGAGTTGCAGGCCCGTTTGGAGAACGAGCTGGGCAACGAGACTGCCAAATACAATGAAGGTCTGCGCGACTCGTTGCAGCACTTCCTGGAAGCCTACAACAAGGACAAGAAGTACGACCTGATTCTGACCAAGCAGGGCGACAACATCCTGTTGGCCAACAAGCGCTATGACATCACCAACGACGTCATCAACGGTCTGAACAAGCACTACAAGTCAACCCTGAAGGTTGAAGCCGAGAAGAAAGAAGAGAAGAAATAAGAGGGTAAGATGTCTGAAGGATGGATGTCCAGAAGATTCTGAATAAGCTACGCATCGAACAACTCAATGAGATGCAGCAACACGCCGCCGAAGCTATCTTAGGCTCCGACGGTGATGTTGTTTTACTCTCCCCCACGGGGTCGGGCAAGACACTGGCCTACCTGCTACCCCTGATTCAGCTCATCAATGGTCAATGGTCAATGGACAATGGTCAATGGCCTATAGCACTGGTGATTACACCAGGACGCGAACTGGCTCTACAGTCTGACAATGTGCTGAAAAGTATGGGTTCGGGGCTCCGCTCAGTCAGCTGCTACGGCGGTCGTGCCGCTATGGACGAGCACAAAGTGCTGAAAGAGGTGAAGCCACAGATAGTATTCGGCACCCCGGGGCGACTGAACGACCACCTGGACAAGGAAAACATCGCACGCTACGGCATCCGCTATCTCGTCATTGACGAGTTTGACAAATGTCTGGAAATGGGATTCCAGGCAGAGATGCAGAAACTCATCAAGAGTCTGCCGGGACTGCAACGCCGCATCCTGCTCTCTGCCACCAACGCCGAAGAGATACCGGGGTTCGTCAACATGTCGAAGAAGGGCACGCTGATAGACTTCCTGCCTGAAGAGGAACAAACCTCAGAGCGCGTCACCCTGTATGAGGTGCGCAGCGAGGAGAAGGACAAGCTGGGAACCTTGAAACAACTGTTGCTAAGCTTTGGCGACGAGAGCAGCATTGTCTTCCTGAACTATCGCAATGCAGTAGAACGTGTCAGCGACTACCTGAAAGAGGAAGGATTCACCATCAGCAGTTTCCACGGAGGAATGGACCAGCGACAGCGCGAAGACCAGCTGTACCGGTTCAGCAACGGCTCAGCCAATGTGCTGGTGGCTACCGACCTGGCTTCGCGAGGGCTTGACATTCCCAACATCCAGAACATCATCCACTACCACCTGCCCGAGAGCGAAGACGGCTACATTCACCGCGTGGGACGTACTGCCCGCTGGGACGCTACCGGCAAGACTTTCTTTATCCTGAACAGCGAGGAGCACATTCCCGAGTATGTCGAGGGCGATGTTGTCCCGTACGCAGCGACCATGCCTCAGCCTACAGAACCAGCCCAGCCCAAGATGGCCACTCTCTACATCGGCAAGGGCAAGAAAGACAAGATATCGAAGGGCGACATCGTAGGATTCCTTTGCAAAAGTGGAGGGCTGAAAGCCGACGAGATTGGACGCATCGACGTGAAAGACCGCTATGCCTATGTAGCCATCAAGCGGGAAAAACTGAAACAGGTGCTGCGGCAGACGCAGGGAGAGAAAATAAAGGGCATCAAGACGGTCGTTGAACCCGTGCGATGATTTTGCAAGGCTGACTTGACAAAAAGAAAGAAAAACAAGCAAAATGCTTAATTATTGCACAAATAATTTGCCTAATTCAAATAAAAAGTGTAATTTCGCACCGTAAATTTCGAAAATAACGTATCACAAATAAAATTAAATCACAATCAAAATGAAGAAGTACAACTTTAACGCCGGTCCTTCAATGCTTCCCCGCGAGGTCATTGAGAAGACCGCTCAACAGTGTTTAGACTTCAATGGTTCTGGTCTCTCTCTGATGGAGATCAGCCATCGTGCCAAGGATTTCCAGCCCGTTGTCGACGAGGCTGTAGCTCTCGTCAAGGAGTTACTGTCCATTCCTGAGGGTTACTCTGTCATCTTCCTCGGTGGTGGTGCCTCTCTGGAGTTCTGCATGATTCCCTACAACTTCCTGATTAAGAAGGCTGCCTACCTGAACACGGGCGTTTGGGCTAAGAAGGCCATGAAGGAAGCCAAGTTGTTTGGCGAGGTAGTAGAGGTAGCTTCTTCTGCTGATGCCAACTATACCTTCATCCCCAAGGGATGGACTGTTCCCGCTGATGTTGACTATCTGCACATCACAACCAACAACACCATCTATGGTACTGAGATTCGCAAAGATCTTGACGTAAACGTACCCCTGATTGCCGATATGTCTTCAGACATCTTCAGCCGTCCTATTGACGTCAAGAAGTACGACGCCATCTACGCCGGTGCCCAGAAGAATCTAGCAATGGCTGGTGTGACCATCGTCATCGTAAAGGACGAGAAGCTGGGCAAGGCTCCCCGTGAGATTCCTACTATGCTTGACTACCGTACACACGTTGACAAGGGTTCTATGTTCAATACACCTCCTGTTGTTCCCATCTATTCAGCTCTTGAGACTCTCCGTTGGATCAAGAAGAATGGTGGCGTAGAGGCTATGGACAAGCTGGCTCAGCAGCGTGCAGATATTGTATATGGTGAGATTGACCGCAACAAGATGTTCCGTGGTACCGCCGTTGTCGAGGACCGTTCAGTAATGAACATCTGCTTCGTGATGGCTGATGAGTATAAGGAACTGGAGAAAGACTTCCTCGACTTCGCCGTATCTAAGGGTATGGTGGGCGTAAAGGGTCACCGCTCAGTTGGTGGTTTCCGTGCTAGCTGCTACAATGCCCAGACCATCGAAGGCTGTCAGGCACTCGTAGCTTGCATGAAGGAGTTCGAGGCCAATCACTAAACATTGACCATTGACCATTGAACATTGACCATTATGAAGGCTGACAATCAAGTGTTGAATGACAGTAAAGATTTTGCTCTTAGAATAATAAGGTTATACAATTATCTGAAAGAAGAAAAGCAAGTATCTGTCCTGTCAAAGCAAATACTGAGAAGCGGCACAAGTATTGGAGCCAATGTTCGTGAGAGTGTCAATGCTCAAAGTCGAATGGATTTTATTAACAAATTAAATATTGCTTTAAAGGAGGCAAATGAAACTGAATATTGGCTGGAGTTGCTCCACGAATCGGATTATCTGGATAAAAAGCAATTTGAATCTATATATAATGATTGTGGGAAAATAGCAGCGACCCTGACCAAAATCATCAAAACAACCAAATCGAGCACTGAAAAATAATGGTCAACGTTCAATGGTCAATGTTCAATGGTCAATGTTCAATGGTCAATGTTCAATGGTTAACGGTCAATGGTCAATGGTTAACGGTCAATGGTCAATGTTCAATGTTCAATAAATAAAAATGAAAGTATTAGTTGCAACAGAAAAGCCCTTTGCAGCAACCGCTGTGAATGGCATTAAAGCAGAGATAGAGGCAGCTGGCAATGAGCTGGTGCTGCTTGAGAAATATACAGAGAAGGCTCAGCTGCTGGATGCTGTGAAGGATGCCGACGCATTGATTATCCGTTCGGATAAGGTGGACGCCGAGGTGCTGGATGCTGCCAAGCAGTTGAAGATTGTGGTTCGCGCTGGTGCCGGTTACGACAATATCGACCTGGCTGCTGCTACCGCTCACAACGTGGTTGCTGAGAACACACCCGGTCAGAACTCAAACGCCGTTGCCGAGTTGGTATTCGGTCTGTTGGTGATGGCTGTTCGCGGATTCTACAATGGCAAGAGCGGCTCAGAGCTGATGGGCAAGAAGCTGGGTATCCTGGCTTTCGGTAACGTAGGCCGCAACGTTGCCCGCATCGCCAAGGGCTTTGGTATGGACGTCTATGCCTACGACGCCTTCTGCCCTGCAGAGGTGATTGAGAAGGCTGGCGTTCACGCTGTAGCCAATCAGGATGCTCTGTTCGAGACCTGCGACGTTGTATCGCTGCATATCCCCGCTACTCCTGAGACCAAGCAGAGTATTAACTACGCACTGGTTGGCAAGATGAAGAAAGGTGGCGTGCTGGTGAACACTGCCCGTAAGGAGGTGATTGACGAGGCCGGCCTCATCAAACTGATGGCTGAGCGTGAGGACTTGAAGTTCGTAACGGACATCATGCCCGACGCCAACGACGAGTTCGCCAAGTTCGAGGGTCGCTACTTCTCTACTCCTAAGAAGATGGGTGCTCAGACAGCCGAGGCCAACATCAATGCTGGTATCGCCGCTGCCAAGCAGATTAACGCCTTCTTCAAGGATGGTGACACCAAATTCCAGGTGAATAAGTAATTCACAGCAACTCTTCAGGACAACTGATCAGGGTGGTCGCTCCGTGACTGAGCAGAAAGTCCCGGTCGCGGAAGCCCCAAAGAACACTGATACAGGGAAGTCCACTATTATATGCTGTCTCGATGTCGACATCACTGTCGCCAACGTAGACAGCATTTTTTGTGGTTACTCCCAATTGGCGCAAAGCCTCGCGAACGGTATCGGGGGCGGGTTTCTTGCGGATGCCTTCTGCTTCGTGCTCACCAATAGCCACCTCTATCTGGGGAAAGAAATGGGCAATAAGTTCTTGGGTGGCAGCCATCATCTTATTGCTGACCACAGCAATACGACAGCCCCGACGCTTCAGTTCGTCAAGCATCTCAGGAATGCCGTCATAGGGACGCGTTGTATCGAGTGAATGTTGCATATAATACTGACGAAACGTTGCAAATGCAGACTCGAACAGGGGATTCTGCGCACCATCAGGGACAGCCCGTTCCATTAACTTGCGAACACCGTTGCCCACAAAGCGACGAATATCGTCTATTGAATGTTCAGGCATTGCATGTTGGCGAAGGGCATAGTTGACAGAGGCTGCCAAATCCTGTAAGGTATCGAGCAACGTGCCGTCGAGGTCGAAAATATAGGTATCGTATTTCATCGTCGGCTACGGGTTATCATCGTGCGTACCTTATTATTATATTTAGTAGCAGCCAGCAAATGTTCGATGGTGAGGTGCATGCGGTACTGCCATCGACAATAAGGGTCGCTGGGCGTATTAATGCGATCTTCCTGTGGATGCTTGGAGCGGAGCTCACTATCCATGGAGAGCCAGTCCTGCAATGACAGCATGCATAGCATGGAAGGACAATAGAGATGACGGGCAATGATTTCCTCAGCCAGATGGGCTGGTAACTGCTCAGGTGCCCTACCCTCCTTCTGCAGCATCGTAATATAATAGCGCTGGCGACGCTCAGGATTCTCCTGCCACCACTGACGAAGCGAAGGCATGTCGTGGGTGGAGATGGTGCACACGGAGCGTACAGGATTGGCGTCCAGATGGGCATACTCAAAGCCTTGTTGCTTAGGCATCTGCTGGATTTCAAGGGTCAGGATGCGCAATTGGTCGAGAACAGGCTCCACACAATCGGGCAACATGCCCAAATCCTCAGCACACACCAACATCCTGGAGCCTTTCATCACGGCTGGCAGACGCTTCAGAGCCTGCTGTCCCCAGAAGAAGGAATGACGCTGATAGTAATAATTGTTATAGAGTCGCATGTAGGCATCCTTCTCCTCAGCACTAAGCACCTCGAAAACAGGCTCAGAGAGGACTCCGATGCGAGGATGATACATATCTGGCTGGCGTGGGTCTTCCACGAAAAGGACATCACTGATCAGGCGCATCAGTCCGTCACGAATCCAAAGGCTATTCTCATCACGACGGTCTGAGAAATAGTCTGCCACCTTACGCTGTGTGGAAAACTCGTCTTTCAGGTCGTAGAGATTGTAAGCCTTGCTGACCAGGAAGTGGTCGCGAACATACGAGGCATGAACGCCAAAGAGACGATCCAACAAGCGGTCGTTGATGAACGGATGGGTATATAGTTCCTTACGGAAAGACAATCCGAAATATTCTATCTCATCGACCGTCAACGGCAAAGCGGGCGAGAAATGGCCTAACAGACCGGAAACAGCATCGGCCGGAATCTCCCAAATGCGAAAGAAGCCTAAGACATGGTCGATGCGCAGGGCATCAAAATACTGCCCCATGTGTTTCATGCGTTGCTGGAACCAAGTCACCAGTTCCTCACTCCATCGATAGGTGGGGAAGCCCCAGTTATGTCCTTGTTGTGAAAAAGCATCGGGAGGAGCTCCCGCCAAGGAATCAAGATAGAACAGTTGCGGATGTTCTTGTATCTCTACACTGTCACGATGAACGCCTATGGGCAAGTCTCCCTTCAACACCACACCTTTCTCTCGGGCATAGTCGGCAGCTGCCTTCAACTGGGTGTGCAAAAGGAACTGGAGGTAGTAGATGAAACTCTGAGAACCCGGAGTACATGAAGAGCCCTGAACATATTTCGCATAGCCTTTGAGCCAAAATTCATTCTGAGCCACAAAATCCTGATACTCTTTCGAGTCCATAATCTTCTTGCCCTGTTCCTCAAACAACGCGTGCAGATACTCAGACTTCACGCTATCAACAGCCTCGTAGTCACTATACGAAAGGGCATTAAGTTCCTGACGCTTACGCATATACTGCGTCATCACTTGCTTAGAGCGAAGCGTACCCGCCGCCTCCAAATCAACATAATGAGGATGAAGTGCAAAGGCACTGATGATATTATAAGGACAGGAGTCGGCCCACTGATGGCTGACGGTTGTATCATTCACAGGAAGCACCTGGATAAACTTCATACCCGTAGCCACAGCCCAGTCAACCAGACGTCGCAAATCGCCAAAATCGCCTACTCCATAGGAATGTTCACTACGCAAGGAAAATACGGGAACCACCACACCAGCTGCTCGCCAAGTATCCTCACACAAACGAAGGGATTCCCCGTAGAGCACCAGCACTTGTCCGTCAACCACCTCTTCCTCTATGACTCGGTTATCGCCCTCTTCCCATTTCAGGAAAGCATTTGTCTGCTCGTCAACTACCACATATTTATATTCTATGGGCAATATCCATCCCAAGGCATTCACGGACAACATCCACTCGTGCTGACCAACATACTCCATTTTCAAATAACGGGACGCATTCCAAGAACCAATGGCAGGATGAGAGCCACAGACAGCAACTGCCTGCCCTTGTTTCAACTGGGGAGCAGACACCCTGAAAATAATAGTACGACGGAACAAAGGCAAGCGAGAAGCCTCAACCTGCTCATTACGATGTCCGTGAACCGTAGTCATATAGGCATTGCTGTACAGGTGGTAAGGCAAAGGACGGTCACGCCACTGGTCTGGGAAAAAATAGTCTTTTGACGTATCGAAATAGTAGATGCGAGGCACCAAATCCCACTCCTTGCGCAATACTTGCTCGTCAGTATTTTCCACCTGATAGCGATAGACGATATGTGAAAGGATGTGCTGACGGCCTATCAAGGCTGCGGTTTCCAAAGTCCACAACTCACCATCTTCAGTCTGCATCAGAAGGTCTTGCTGTCGTACTGAGCCATCTTGACTGTGAAAAGCGATGGCAACATGCAGACTCTCACCCCATGATGTTCTGTATCTTATTGTAAATTTCAGTTTCATAACTGTATAACTTTTCTGCAAAGATAGCATTTTTTATTTAGTTTTTCGTAACTTTGCACCCAATAAATGAAAAGAAACAATGAAAAAGTTAAAATTCAACCCACGCAACAACCTACATATAGCTGTCTGCGGCCTTCTGGTCATTCTCGGACTGATGTTTTATTACGCGTTTTCCAGCGTATCAAAATCCGAAACGACACAATATATATATATTGACGAAGATGACACCCAAGACTCCGTCATTGCCAAGATACAACCTTTTGCCAACATCATTGGTGCAACCACGCTTAACACGCTGATTCGCCACAGCAGTTATAGCGAATACGTTCACACTGGTCGTTACGCCATTGAGCCTGGAGACGGTCCCATCACGGTATTCCGAAAACTGAAAAGTGGCAGACAGACCAGCCTCAACCTAACGATTCCAGAATCACGCACGACAGACCGTTTGGCAGCCGTGCTTGCCAACAAACTGATGCTCGACTCAGTGACTATCGAAGAAGCACTGGCCAGTGAGGAAGTTTGCGAAAAAATGGGTTATGACACATGTACGATTCTTGCCATGTTTGTCCCAAACACCTATGATGTATATTGGAACATGAGCATAGACGATCTGCTGGAGCGCATGAAGAAAGAGCACGACCGATTCTGGAAAGGCGACAGGGAAACGAAAGCTGCACAAATGCAACTGACAACTATCGAGGTGTGTACCTTAGCGAGCATCATTGACGAAGAGACCTCTAACAACGCTGAAAAACCCATGATAGCAGGTATGTACCTGAACCGTCTGAAAGAGGGAATGCCCTTGCAAGCAGACCCAACCATTAAGTTTGCCCTGAAACAGTTTGAGTTAAAACGAATCTATAACAAATTACTAGACACGAATAGTCCGTATAACACCTATCGCAACGAAGGATTGCCTCCTGGACCAATTAAAATAGCCAGCATCAAAGGTATCGACGCCGTATTAAACTACGTCAGTCACGAATACCTGTACATGTGTGCCAAGGAGGATTTCTCCGGTACTCATAACTTTGCAAAGACCTACCAGGAGCACCTGAAGAACGCTGCCAAATACACTAAAGCCTTAAACGAAAGAGGCATACAATAAGAAAATGCCACCCACTTCACAGCGGAGGGCATCTCACCTTATTAGGTATTAGTTTTTTTAAGGTAAAAAGATTGTATTCAGGATAACGATGCAAAGGTACTTGATATAAATCAATTACACAAATATTTTTTTATGTTTTATAGCACATTTTGCATTTTCACCGCATATTTGCACCTTTAAAGCCCATTTTTAAACACGCATACAAGAGTACAAGAGTAAAAAACCCTCTTATTTATTTTGTGTTTTGCTCACTTAATCGTACCTTTGCAACAAAATTACACATTATATATAAATATGGAAGAAATGAATGTTGCTGCAAACGAAGAGAAGAAAAGTTTGAGTTTCGTTGAGCAGATGGTTAAAGAGGATTTAGCAGAAGGCAAAAATGGTGGACGTATCCAGACTCGTTTTCCGCCAGAGCCTAACGGATATATTCACATCGGTCATGCAAAAGCAATCTGTATGGACTTCGGTGTGGCTGAGAAATTCGGAGGCATCTGTAATCTGCGCTTTGATGACACAAATCCCACCAAAGAAAATACGGAATATGTGGAGAATATCATGAGCGATATCAAGTGGCTCGGGTTCCACTGGGAGAACATATATTATGCTTCCGATTACTTTGACAAGTTGTGGGACTTTGCCATCTGGCTCATTAACAAAGGGCTGGCCTATGTGGACGAACAGACCTCAGAACAAATTGCCGAGCAAAAGGGAACACCCACCCAGCCTGGACGCCCTAGTCCCTTCCGCGACCGTCCCATTGAGGAGAATCTTCGTCTGTTCAACCACATGAACACTCCGGAAGCTGTAGAAGGAAGTATGGTGCTACGTGCCAAACTGGATATGGCCAATCCCAACATGCACTTCCGCGACCCCATCATCTATCGTATTATCCAGATACCCCACCATCGCACAGGCACCAAGTGGCACTGCTACCCCATGTACGACTTTGCCCATGGGCAGAGCGACTATTTCGAGGGAGTTACCCACTCTATCTGTACCTTGGAGTTTGTGCCTCACCGTCCACTTTACGACAAGTTTGTTGACTACTTACAGGAGAAAGAAGGAAAGCAGGACTATCGTCCTCGCCAGATAGAGTTCAACCGACTGAACCTGACTTATAATGTGATGTCGAAACGTAAATTGAAGGCGCTGGTTGACGAACATCTGGTGAACGGCTGGGACGATCCCCGTATGCCGACCGTATGTGGAATGCGCCGTCGTGGTTATTCAGCCCAAAGTCTCCGTAACTTCATCGACTCCATCGGTTATACTAAGTTTGACGCCCTGAATGATTATGCACTGTTGGAAGCCAGTGTTCGTGACGACCTGAACAAGAAGGCTTGTCGCGTAAGTGCTGTTCTGAACCCCGTAAAGCTGGTCATCACCAACTATCCTGAAGGAAAGACGGAAGAGATGGAAGCTATCAACAACCCTGAGAACGAAGCAGAAGGCACACACAAGATTACCTTTAGCCGCGAGCTTTGGATTGAGCGCGACGACTTCATGGAAGTAGCTGAGAAGAAATTCCAGCGCCTTGCTCCTGGCAAGGAAGTGCGCCTTAAAAATGCATATATCATCAAATGTAATGAGGAGCACCCCTGTGACAAGGATGCCGAGGGCAACGTTATAACCATCTATGCCACCTACGATCCAGAAACGCGTAGTGGACAGCCTGGTGCCGACCGTAAGATTAAAGGTAAGACACTGCACTGGGTGAACTGTCAGGATGCCGTAAAGGCCGAGGTTCGTCTGTACGACCGTCTTTTCGCCATCGAGAATCCTGGTGCTGACGAACGTGACTTCCGCGAACTGTTGAACCCCAACTCTCTGAGAGTGCAGGACAACTGTTATGTAGAGCCCTACCTGAAAGAAAAAAAGGCTGGCGATTTCCTACAATTCCAACGTATTGGATATTTCACGCCCGATTTGGACTCCACGCCCAATCATCTTGTATTCAACAAGACTGTCGGACTGAAAGACACTTGGGCAAAAATTAACAAATAATGCCATTTAACGAGGACTATTACAACAGCGAGGATTTCAAAGAATTGCTGAACCACTATGAGGCATCCATGAAGGAGGGAGAACACCCTTTCATGGATGCTGATGAACTTGTAGATATAGCCGACTATTATAATCATTTCGGAAGGAACGATGAAGCCAACGATGTCATAGAGCACGCCCTGCAACTTTACCCTTATGCCACCTTACCCAATGTCTTCATGGCACGACAAGCGCTGATGGATTGCGACTACGATCTGGCACGTCATTACTCTGACTGTATTGAGGACCATGACGACCCGGACTACCATTATCTACAAGCAGAGATTCTCATTGCAGAAGGATACATCGACGAGGCAGACAACTACCTTCATAACTATGAAAAGTCGGTAGATAGCGATGAATATCAAGACTTCGTCAAAGACTGTGCAAATCTTTTCATTGACTATGGCGAGAGCCAAAAAGCCTATGAATGGATGATGCGCAGTCCAGGGGACAACACTGATGATTTCAAGGAGCTGATGGCTCACATTCTGTTCTGTCTTGAGAATTTCAATGATTCCGAACGACTATTCAAAGAACTGATAGACAACAATCCCTACTCCTCAAAATACTGGAAGGCTTTAGCAGGCATACAACTGATCAACGAAGATTACAGCAATGCTGTTACCAGTAGCGAATATGCCATCGCCATCAATCCAACAGATGCAGAGGCAATACTCATCAAAGCCAATGCGCTGCTAAATCTTGAAAATTATGATGAAGCAGAGAAGTATTACCAGCGGTATTGCGAGATAAACCCTGGTGATGAGACTGGTCCTTTCCACAGAGGTATGTGTCTAATATTCAAAGGCAAGCATCAGGAAGCACTGGAATTCTTACTTCAGGCAGAAGCTATCGCCGAACCAGAATCTCTATACCTCCCACAAATCTATCAGGAGCAGGCCTTCTGTTACAGTTCACTCAAACTGCCACATAAAGCACTAGAGGTGCTTGACAAGATAGATTCACAGTATAACGACCCCAACAATCTGTTAGTCTTAAAAGGGCATATCCTATTAGAAAATGGATTAAATGAGGAAGCAGAGGAAATGTGGAAACAAGCTATGATTAACTCCAACTATTCCACAATCATTATGCTACGTATCGTTGTTTCGTTATATGACAACCACTATGTCGAAGCCTGTTACCATATACTGAAAAAGTCTTTTGAGCATTTTAAAGACGACCAAGACTTCTACCCTCAAGCCTATCCTTATATGGCATTATGTTGTCATGATCTTGGATACAAGGAAGAATTCCTTCATTATCTGAAACTGGCTGTCAAGAAGAATCCTCAAAAGACAAAAAGCGCAATAGGCTTTCTCTTTCCCGAGGAAATTGACGTAAAAGATTATTATAAATACATGGTTCAAAAAATAAGCGAATGAATTTCATCACATCACTCCTCAGCAACCTTAATTATGGCACTATCTTATTTTTAATGTTGCTGGAAAGCACCGTTATTCCCGTGCCATCAGAATTTGTTGTTACACCAGCAGCCTATCATGCAGCTGGTGGTAATCTGAATGTATTCCTGGTTATTCTTTTTGCCACTATTGGTGCAGATTTGGGTGCATCCATCAACTATATTGTGGCTTATTATGTTGGACGACCAGTCATCTATCGCTTTGCTAACAGCAAATGGGGAAAAATGTGTCTATTAAACCAAGAAAAAGTTGAAAAAAGCGAACAATATTTCGACAATCACGGTGTTGTCGCAACCTTGACTGGGCGTTTGATTCCTGGAATCCGTCACCTGATTAGCATCCCCGCAGGACTAGCCAAGATGAACTATTGGAAGTTTCTGCTCTACACGACTATTGGTGCCGGAGTGTGGCATGCTATCCTGGCTGCACTCGGATGGTATTTGCACGCTATTGTCCCAGAAGAGCAATTAAACGACAAAATAGCTGAATATGCCGAATACATTAAGCTCTTCATCATCGCTTTAGTACTAATTGGCGTCGGATATTTTATTGTTAAGGCATATTTGAAGAAAAAATAGGCATAAATTTTGTTTGATTGCAAAAATTTTGTATATTTGCAGGATAATTAGTATAGTATTATATTATGGCAAAAATCAACAACCATCTTGTTATCATGGCTGGCGGCGTAGGAAGTCGCTTTTGGCCCATGAGTACTGCCGAGAAGCCCAAGCAGTTCATTGACGTTATGGGCATTGGAAAATCATTGTTACAACTGACTGTTGAGCGCTTCCAGACACTGGTTGACGCTGAGAACATCTGGGTTGTTACCAACAAGAACTATGCAGATACTGTTGCAGAACAACTGCCCGACATGCCTCGCGACCACATCCTTTGTGAGCCCTGCCGTCGTAATACAGCTCCCTGTATTGCCTACGTATCCTGGCGTATCAAGTCCAAAGACCCAAAAGCCAATATTGTAGTATCGCCAAGCGATCATGTAGTTATGAACGTAGAAGAGTTCCGTCGCGTTATCAGCGAATGTCTGAACTTCACCTCTGATAGTGACGCTATTGTTACACTGGGCATGAAGCCCAACCGACCAGAGACAGGCTATGGTTATATTGAGGCCAATCTGTCAGCTAACTCACTGCGCAACAAAGAGATATTCCGCGTGGATTCTTTCAGGGAGAAGCCCGACTTAGCCACTGCCAAGCAATATATCTCTAAGAACAATTATTTCTGGAACGCCGGAATTTTTATTTGGAATGTTTCAACCATTGTCAACGCATTCCGCATGTACCAACCCGCCATTTCCAAGATTTTCGAAGGCATGCTGTCTATCTATGGAACAGACAAAGAGCAAGAGACTATTGACCGCCTGTTCCCAGAATGCGAGAACATCTCCGTAGACTATGCCATCATGGAGAAAGCAGAAGAGATATTCGTTCGTCCTGCCGACTTTGGATGGAGCGACTTAGGCACCTGGGGGTCACTGCAACAACAGACTAAAAAAGATCTATACGGCAACGCATGCATTGGCCAGGATATCAATCTCTTTGAGACCCACAACTGCATGGTGCACACCACACAAGAAAAGAAGGTGGTCATTCAGGGACTTGACGGCTATATCGTTGCAGAAAACAATGACACCTTATTAATTTGCAAATTATCTGAAGAACAACGCATCAAGCAGTTCTCTGGACAGGATAAATAAATCTGAATTTATTACTCATTCATTACATATATAAAATGGAAAATAAAAAAGTTGCTCTTATTACAGGTATTACCGGACAAGACGGAAGTTACTTGGCCGAGTTTTTGTTGGAAAGAGGATACGACGTGCATGGCACTATCCGCCGTAGCAGCGTGGATTTCCGTGAGCGCATAGCCCATTTGGAGGGCAAGCCTCATTTCCATCTACACTATGCAGATCTTGGCGACTCAATGTCAATACTGGGCGTCATTGGCAAAGTACGCCCAACTGAAATCTACAATCTGGCAGCACAAAGCCACGTACAGGTTAGTTTTGACTCACCAGAGTTTACAGCTGACGTTGATGCTGTAGGTGTTTTACGTATTTTAGAGGCAGTTCGCCAGTTAGGACTGACAGACCAATGCCGCATTTATCAGGCTTCAACCTCTGAACTTTATGGTAAAGTAGAAGAAGTCCCACAAAACGAGAACACTCCGTTCCATCCCTATAGTCCCTATGCTGTAGCCAAGCAATATGGTTTCTGGATTGTAAAAGAGTACCGCGAGGCATATAACATGTATTGTTGCTCTGGTATTCTGTTCAATCACGAATCTGAGCGTCGTGGCGAGACATTTGTAACCCGCAAAATCACATTGGCTGCAGCCCGTATCAGTCAAGGCCTACAAGACTGCTTGTATTTGGGCAATATGGACAGCCTTCGCGACTGGGGTTATGCCAAGGACTATGTTGAGTGTATGTGGCTTATCCTTCAGCAGGACAAGCCCGAGGATTTTGTTATTGCCACTGGTGTACAGCACTCCGTACGCGAGTTCACTGAACTTGCATTCAAACATGCAGGTATTGAATTGAAGTTCGAAGGCGAAGGTATCAATGAAAAAGGTATTGTTGTCAAGGACAATCGCCCCTCCATTCAAGGAGGAGAAGGAGGAGGGTCTCTCGTCGGAAAAACGGTTGTCCGCGTGAGCGAGGATTTCTATAGGCCCACCGATGTAGTAAATCTTTGGGGAGATCCTACCAAAGCGAAAGCAAAATTAGGATGGAATCCAAATAAGACATCGTTCGAACAATTAGTAAAACTAATGGTCGAGTCCGATGTGGCTAAGATTGCCGCAGAGGGCGCTGCAGCAAAGGTTAGGACAAACCTTGCAGAATACCTTGAGAAAGGAATCGTGAAATAATGTTAGACAAGAATTCAAAGATTTATATAGCAGGCCACCATGGATTGGTTGGTTCTGCTATTTGGAATAACCTAAAGACAAAAGGTTATAACAATTTGGTGGGTCGCAGCCACAAGGAACTGGACTTGACCGACCAAATGGAGGTCAAAAAGTTCTTCGATGAAGAACAACCCGATGCTGTAGTACTGGCAGCCGCCTTTGTAGGAGGCATTATGGCCAACTCGCTATATCGTGCCGACTTCATTATGATGAACATGAAGATTCAGTGCAATGTCATTTCTGAAGCATACGCTCATGGTGTTAAGAAATTATTGTTCCTCGGTAGCACCTGTATCTATCCGAAGAACGCGCCTCAACCCATGAAAGAAGATTGTTTATTGACATCTCCCCTAGAATACACCAATGAGGAATATGCTATTGCCAAAATTGCCGGCCTGAAGATGTGCGAGAGTTACAATCTCCAATATGGTACGAATTATATTGCCGTCATGCCCACCAACCTCTATGGTCCTAATGACAATTTCCATTTGGAGAATAGCCACGTCATGCCAGCCATGATGCGCAAGATTTATCTAGCCAAACTCATCCACGATGGTGCCTGGGATAAGATTGCCATAGACCTCAACAAACGACCAGTAGAAGGCGTCACCGGTGAAGGACTACTCAGCCATCAGCCATCTTACATCTTACATCGAGACGAGGTTTTATCAAAACTAGCAAAATATGGTATTTTTGATAACCGAGTCGTCCTTTGGGGTACTGGAACACCCCTCCGCGAGTTCCTGTGGAGTGAAGACATGGCTGATGCCTCCGTTCACGTACTGCTGAATGTCGATTTCAAGGACATCATTGGCATTGAGAAATATTCCTCAGTCCATTACGGAGCCAGTACGGATGGTGCTGTAGACCGTAATCACAGTGCAGGTCGTGGTGGTGCCATTCCTTCATTGGGAGAAATTCGCAACTGCCATATCAATGTTGGCACCGGTAAGGAACTGACCATCCGCGAGCTATCCGAACTGGTCGTAAAGGCAGTCGGTTTCGAAGGTATTGTAGAATTCGACACCTCCAAGCCCGACGGCACTATGCGCAAACTCATTGACGTTTCGAAACTCCACTCTCTAGGCTGGACACATAAAGTAGATATTGAAGACGGTGTAAGCAAATTATTCGAATGGTATAAAAACTCGTTGAAATAAGGTAACCAATTAAATAAAAAGCCTATGCAACCAATTAAAACCTTAAACGACATGATAGTCTTCCTGCAAGAACGGGGAGACCGCAGACGTGTCGCAGTGGTGTCAGCCAATGATGCCAGTACCCGTTATGCAGTAGAGAAAGGTAAGGAAATGGGATTTATTGATCCCATCTATGTTGACGGTGACAGCCCTGAAGAGTGTGCACGCCGCGCTGTTGCCATGTGTAAGAGTGGTGAGGCCAATATCCTCATGAAAGGTCTTATCAATACTGATGTCCTACTACGCGCCATATTAGACAAGGAGAATGGCATTATCCGCCCAGGTCACGTACTGACTCACGTCGCAATGGCCGAAATTCCAAAGTATGAGAAACTGCTTTTCTTTACTGATGCAGCTGTGATTCCAGTCCCCACTCCCACCCAGCGCCGTCAGCAAATCCACTATATGAATTATGTGTGCCATGCGTTGGGAATTGAGGAACCACGTATCTCGCTCATCCACTGCGCAGAGAAAGTCAGTGCCAAGGCATTCCCCTATACAGCTGACTATCTTGATATTATTGCTGAGGCACAGACGGGCCAGTTTGGGCGTTGCATAATTGACGGCCCACTTGACCTGAAGACCTCTCTTGATGCAGTTAGCTTGCACGAGAAGGGTATCCATAGTGTCATTGATGGACAGGCAGATGCCCTTATCTTCCCAGACATCGTGGCTGGCAACGTCTTTTATAAGACACTGACGCTCTTTGCTTATGCTAAAACAGCTGGCGTCTTGCAGGGGACACAGTGTCCTTGTGTGGTATCATCACGTGCAGACAGTCCAGAATCCAAGTACTACTCACTTGCTTTAGCCGCTATATGAGAATCTTAGTTATCAATCCTGGCTCCACATCTACAAAAATGGCTGTCTACGAAGACGAGAAACCTATTCTTCTTCGTAACATCGCACATTCCGCTGAAGAATTGGCTCCTTTCGGGAACATTACCGAACAACAGGAGTTTCGCCGTCAACTAGTGCTAGAAGAACTCAAAGCGGCCGACATCCCCTTGGAATTTGATGCCGTCATTGGACGTGGAGGGCTGGTAAAACCTATCAGTGGTGGAGTATATGAAATCAACCAACGTATGCTTGACGACACCTTGCATGGTTGTGTCATGCATAGTCATGCCTGCAACTTAGGATGTCTGCTGGCTCATGAGATAGCTGCTCGAATTCCAGGATGCCGTTCCTTCATTGCCGACCCCGGTGTAGTTGATGAGCTTTCACCATTAGCACGTATCAGCGGTAGTCCTTTGATGCCACGCATCTGCATTTGGCATGCCTTGAACCAGCGAGCTATTGCCCGTCGTTATGCCCGAGGCATTGGCAAGGAATACGAAGAACTGAATCTGATAATATGTCACCTTGGTGGTGGCATCAGTGTAGCAGCACACGAGAAAGGCAAGGCTATTGATGCCAACAATGCCCTAGACGGTGAGGGACCTTTCTCACCAGAACGTGCTGGCAGCCTTCCTGCAGTGGATCTCATTCGTCTCTGTTTTAGCGGGAAATACAATGAGGAAGAACTTCTGAAGCGTATTGCCGGCAAGGCAGGGTTGAACGCCCACCTAGGGACAAACAACATGCGCGAGATTCTGAAACGCATCCAGCAAGGAGATGAACATGCCCAACTCATTGTGGATGCTATGATTTACCATATTGCAAAAAACATTGCAGCTGAGTCTGCCGTACTTTGCGGCCATGTCGATGCAATACTCATCACAGGCGGTATGGCCCATTCCGACTATATTATCAGTCGACTACGTAAGCGTATCGAATTTCTGGCTCCCGTATATACTTTCCCTGGCGAAGACGAAATGGAAGCTTTGGCACTCAATGCCCTTGCAGTATTACAAGGCAAACGAGAGGCAAAACTATATGAATAAAGAAAGGAGCGGATTAGAAGATCCGCCCCTTTTTTTAGTTTGTCCTACAGCTTACAACTTTCCTGCAAGCACTTCTTTCCAACGGGCATAAGCCTCCGCATATGCAGCACGATCTGCTTGTTTAGGCTCAATGACCTGTAGCTTGTCAAGAGAAGCAAATGCCTCCTTGTTATCCTTGTAGATACCAGCACCGATACCAGCACCTTTTGCAGCACCGACAGAGCCATCCGTATCATAGAGTTCAATTGTTGCACCACTGACGCCAGCCAGTGTATCGCGGAACAATGGACTAAGGAACATATTTGCCTTACCTGCATGTATCTTCTTGATATCCATTCCCATCTGTTGCATAATCTCCATACCATAACAGAATGAGAACACGATTCCCTCTTGAGCAGCACGAACCAAATGAGCCTTACTATGCTTATTAAAGTTGACGCCATTAATAGAACACCCGATTTCCTTGTTCTCCAGCACACGCTCTGCGCCGTTACCAAATGGCACAATCGTCACACCATCACTACCAATAGGAGCTGTTGCAGCCAAATCATTCATGTCAGCATAACTGATATCAGGAGTAATGTTACGATGAACCCATGCGTTCAAGATGCCAGTGCCATTGATGCAAAGCAAAACGCCCAAACGGGTCTGATCTACATGATGATTAACATGGGCAAAAGTATTCACACGAGACTTGGGATCATAATTCACATCACCCAATACACCATAAACCACACCCGATGTACCCGCTGTAGCAGCAATTTCGCCAGGATTCAGCACGTTTAACGACAATGCGTTATTGGGCTGGTCACCACCACGATAAGTAATCGGAGTACCAGCTTTCAGCCCCAGTTCAGTAGCAGCCTCTGCACTTACCACGCTCTGTTCTGCAAAGGTAGGAACGATGTCAGCTATCAAGGAATTGTCAAAGCCATAATAATCCATCAGGAAATCGGCCACTTTGTTGTTTTTAAAATCCCAGAACATACCCTCGCTCAATCCGCTAACCGTTGTGTTAACGGTGCAGGAGAGACGCATAGCGATATAATCACCAGGCAACATAACCTTATATATACTACTATAAGTCTCGGGCTCGTTCTCTTTTACCCATGCCAATTTTGCGGCAGTAAAGTTACCGGGAGAGTTCAGCAAGTAACTCAAGCATTTCTCTGAGCCTAAATCCTTGAAAGCTTTTTCACCATAAGGTACAGCACGAGAGTCACACCAGATAATAGCGGGACGCAAAGCCTTCAGATTCTTATCAACACAAACCAATCCATGCATTTGATAAGAAATACCAATTGCACTGATGTCCTCACCTTTTACATCGGCATCCGCCATGATTTTCTTTAAGCTAAGCTTAGCATTATCCCACCACATCTGAGGATCCTGTTCTGCCCAACCAGCCTTTACGGCCATGATAGGAGCTTCCTTCTCTGGATAGAAAGCAGTAGCTACACATTTACCTGTTTCCGCATTTACTAAAGACGCCTTAACAGAAGAACTGCCAACGTCAAAACCTAACAAATATCTATTTGCCATAATTCTGTATTTAATGATTTACTTATATATAATACGTTTTCATCCACAAAATTCCCTAAATTATTTTTAAAAACCAACTTTTTCACCCTTTTTAGGTATTTTTTTATCATTATTTGACTACAATTAAAAATATTTTTTTACCTTTGCACGTTAGAACAACTTTCTGAAGACTATAGATTTATTTCATATATGAAAAAGAAGATACTAATACTTGACGACAAAGAGACCATCGCAAAGGTGCTCTCTATCTACTTGATGAGTGACTATGACGTACAATGGTTACCCGACGGTTTGCAGGGTGTAAAATGGTTGCAGGCCGGCAACACGCCGGATCTCATCATCTCAGACATTCGTATGCCAGGCATGCGTGGCGATGATTTTCTTGAGTGGATTAAGCAGAACGAACTTTTCCGCCACATTCCAGTAATCATGTTGTCGAGCGAAGACTCAACCAGTGAGCGTATCCGTTTGTTGGAAATCGGAGCTGTTGACTATATTGTTAAGCCATTCAACCCGATGGAGCTAAAGATTCGCGTCAAGAAAATTCTTCCCAATTAATCTAAGAAGTATTTATAGCTTATTATGATTGGTGTTGTATATTTAGGTAATAATCCCAAAACGCAGGAACGTCTCAGATACATCCCTGGGCAATTGGTTCGTATGACCAATGCCTATAAGGATGCAGCCCAGATATGCACCCCACATGTGGCAAACGAGCATTTTCTGGTGTTTTACGAGCGCAATGTTCGTAGCGAAGACATTACCGCCATTACCTATTTGCGCAAAAAATGCCCTAGAGTCTATATCGTCCTCATGACAAACACCATGACGGAGGAAGAACGACGCATCTACATGAAATGTGGCATCAACGACACAATTCACCAAGAAGCATCCGTCACCGAGTTGAACAAGAAGATACAGTTCATCTCTGACCGCGAGAATGTCTTGTTCGACGATGAGGCCCCAAAATACGGTATCTTGAAGTTCAAAATACCAATATGGAAGCGCTTGTTTGACATTGTCTTCTCTACGCTTGCCATTATTATTTTGTCACCCATATTCATTTTGACAGCTATTGCCATCAGGTTGGAAAGCAAAGGTCCGATTCTCTTTAAGTCAAAGCGTGTTGGAACAAACTATACCATCTTCGACTTCCTTAAATTCCGCAGTATGTATGTGGACGCAGAGGATCGTCTGAAAGAACTAAGCAAAGAACACAACCAATACAATGCAAATGTAGAAAGCGATGAGCCCAAGACAACCATCACTGCGCCTCTAGGCGACCAAGCAGAATTAGAGATGATGGGTACTGGCATGGAATCAGAAATGATGATCAGCGATGAAGAGATTATGCTGGTGGGGGACGATTTCGTAGTAGCGGAAAGTGATTTTGCGAAGAAGAAGGAAGAAGAAATCAACAATGCATTTGTTAAGATTGAGAACGATCCACGCGTCACTAAAGTTGGTCGTTTCATCCGCAAATATAGCATTGACGAACTTCCTCAGCTTTTTAACATCCTCAAAGGCGACATGTCTGTTGTGGGTAATCGTCCTCTCCCACTCTATGAGGCAGAGAAGTTGACTGCCGATTCCAGTATTGACCGTTTTATGGCTCCTGCAGGACTGACAGGTCTTTGGCAAGTTGAAGAACGAGGTAGAGGAGGTTGCATGTCAGCAGAAGAGCGTAAGCAGCTTGACATCACCTATGGCCAGACTTACAGCTTCTTACTTGATGTGAAGATTATATTACGTACGTTAACCTCCTTTGTCCAAAAAGGAAACGTATAGTCATTAACCTATCATACTCATGAGCAGTTTCAAGCACATATTACTCACATCACTGTTTGCAGCTATCGTTGCAAACAGTTTTGCCCAATATATCAACAGTGGTGTCAGTGCTGGATTCTTTGATTCCAGTGAGGGTTCGGCTATCAATTTCTCTACGTTCCATCTGCCACCTTTAGGTGTGTTGTACGAGAACGCAAAACAGAATCCCCAGATTCTCTCGTTAGCGAAGGCACAGGAAATCGCTCAGGCAGAAGTGGCCAAGCAGAGACGCCATATCTTCTCTTATGTATATGGACATGCTAGCTACAGCTATGGTAAGACGGATATGTGGGGGCAGGGCTCTACTTCACACAACTTGATTCTGCAGCAATACCAAGGCAGTACACAGAGCTATTGGAATGTGGGCGTAAACTTAAATATACCCTTGGAAGACATCTTAGATCTCCGTGCTGCTGTTAAGCGTAAGAAACTTGAAGTGGACCAAGCTCGTATAAAAAAAGATGAGGCATTTGACAAACTAAAGTTAGAAATTGCCACACTATATATCAAAATAACCAATAATTTGGTTGCATTAAAAACCTCGAGTGAGGCTGCAGCCATTTATCAAGGAGCGGGTGCATTGAACCAAGAAGATTTCCACCAAGGTAATTTAAGTATTGAAAATTTTGCAGAGACAAAGATGAAAGAAATTAACGTTGTCCAAGGATATCAAGGCTTACAAACTCAGATTACAACAGACATCATAACATTGGAGTTGCTTACTCATACCCCTATTCTGACAAACACGACTACCGATATTACATTGGAGGAAGAGCAGTTGAGTGAAAAACAAATCAGAAAAGAAAACAAGGCTATTGAAAAGAAAATCAGAAAAAATGCTGCTGCTGAGGAAAAAAGATTCCGCCAGATGGAAGAAGCAGAGTTAAAGGCCCAGAAAAAAGCAGCAAAAGCCTTAAAAAACGACAAATAACCAAATCAAGACTATCATGGATTTATTTAGATATATTGTCCGATTCCTGTATAAGATTCGTTGGTATCTGATTATCTTACCAATGATAGCGTTAATTGTAGCATGGTTCAATACTCGTAACATGGAGCGTATCTATGACACCAATACCACAATCTATACGGGAATGATTACAGGCTACAATTTGGAAGGAACTGGGTCTGGATCATCACAAAACTCACAAACCAACATTACTAACCTGATGCTCATCATTACTACGGACAATACTATTCATGAAGTTTCGCTTCGTCTCTTTGGACGTTGCATGATGTATGGTAATCCCAATAAGGACAACAACTATATCTCAGCAGAACATTTTCGTCAATTAAATGCGACAGTTCCTCCAGAAGTGAAAGCCCTGATTAACCACAACAATGAGGATCAGACCTATGCTAATTTAAAGGCATACGAAAAACCCTCTCAGAACAACTATCTCTTTGGCCTTTTGAACTACCATCCCTATTTTGGCATTGACAACATTACGGCTCGATTGAAAGTACTTCAGTTAGACAGAAGTGATATTATTGACATCGGTTATTCTGCTAACGATGCTGGCGTAGCCTATAATACTTTAGAGATTCTCAATAAGGTTTTTGCCCGTCAATATCAACAGCTTCGCTTTGGCGAGACAAATAATGTCATCCGATTCTTTGAAAAAGAAGTTGCTCGCTTATATAAAATTTTGAGCAATGCTGAAGATGACTTGATTCGCTATAATATATCCAAGAAAATCATCAATTACGATGAACAAACTAAAGCATTGACAGGTTTGGAAGCCCAACAGCAGAACTTCCGCAACGATCAGTTGATGAACTACACCACTTCCAAGGCTCTTCTTGACTATCTGGAGCGGCAATTGGGAAACCGTACACAGGTTATTCGTTCAAATAGAGAATTTACCAATCAGGTTCGTGACATTTCTCGTATTCAGTCACGCATCTCCAATCTGCGATTAATGAGTAGCGAAAGCGGAGCTCTAAACAATGATTCGCAAGAAGAATTAGCAAAAGCACAACGTGATTTACAAAAAGCTACGAGTCGTGTATCTCAACTCACAAAAGATATTGAGGCATCTACCTTTAGCACTGAAACAGGTGTTAAGGCTAATGACATGTTAACTCGATGGTTGGAACAATTACTATTGCTGGAGAAGACCAAAGCAGAGATGACGGCGACAGACATCATGAAAAACGATTTGGACAATCAGTATCTTTTCTACGCTCCTATTGGTGCCACATTAGACCGCAAAACACGACATATCGGTTTTATTGAGGGGAACTATATGGAAATGCTAAAAGCTCTAAACTCTGCCCGTATGCGTCAACAGAACTTAAGAATGTCCACGTCATCCCTACGTATATTGAACCCGCCGATGTTCCCACTGAATGCACAACCGACCAATCGTATTATGATTCTGTTGGGAGCCTTTCTGTTGACATTCATGTTTACTGCACTGTGGTTCTTTATCATCGAAATGCTCGACCGTACCTTACGTGACCGTATGCGTTCAGAACGTATTACCCAAATACCTGTCATGGGATGCTTCCCCAAGGAAAGCAATCTACGCTATCGTCGCTTCAACAAAACCATTGCCGATATGGCTATCAAGCAATTGAGCAAATCACTCTTACCCCATTTTAAAGAGGGACAGCAGAATGTGCTCAACCTGATTTCCACAGACTCAGGTAATGGCAAGAGTTATTTGGCACAAGAATTGGAGAATTATTGGATATCCATTGGTCTCGAGGTACGTCGTTTAACCTATGACGAAGATTTCCTGGCAGAGGACAGTAAATTCATCTTGGCTAAGGACATTACAGATCTTTGTCCCGACATCCTTCCGAATGAGATTGCAATTATTGAATATCCGAATATGGACGATAACTCCATTTCACCAGCTTTGCTGAATATGGGAACCATCAACTTGATGGTTACCCGTGCCAATCGTACATGGAAAGATGTCGATCAGAAAGCACTCAAGGAACTACAGGCTATGTTAGACGAAGAGCATAAGAACACCCTCTTTATGTACTTAACAGAAGCCAATCGCTATGCTGTTGAGGAATTTGTAGGTCAGTTACCACCTTATACCAAGTTCAGCAACTTCGTCTATCGTATGTCTCAATTGGGCCTGACTGCAACAGAAAACCAACACTCATTGTAAATGGCAAATAAGGCAATCAAATTATATGCAAAAGAAAACGGAGGAAGAGTTTCACTACTCTTTCTTCTGTTTTTACTTGCCTTGTATCAGTTAATTACTGCAGGACTTCCAGCTTTTGCCATTATTTGCTTTATTCCTGTTATGGTGATTGGTATCATCCTCTCTTTCCGAAATGGAATGTTCCTCTTCTGGATATTATTCGCTATCAATTATACTATTCAGATGAGAGACTTTCCATCCACAGGATTACCCAAGTCTGTACCCAATGAATTGTTGGAACTTGCTTTGCTTGCCATCGCCATTATTACCTTCGAACATTATCCTTTCAAACGCATTGGCAATCTGATGTTTCTCTCTTTAGTAATATGGTGCGGATTCTGTACGTTGGAAATCTTTAATGACACTTGTAATCTTGGCATTAATGTTAGTGCATGGTACCAAGGAGCACGCTTGTTGGCCTATCAACAAATGTACATCTTCCTAGTATTTACGTTATTTCTCAGAACACCAAGACAGATAGTTAATTATCTATTTATCTGGGGCGCTTTTGCCCTATTTGCAGTCTTTTGGGTTTGGAAACAGAAATACGTTAGCTTAACTGATTTGGAAACAAATTGGCTTTACGGACCCGGTCGTTCTACTCACATCATCAATGGTGGTTCACTAATACGCTATTTCTCTGTCTATAGTGATGCTGCCAATTTTGGTGTAGGCATTGCATCAACTGCTGTTGCATTTATCATTTTTGGCATTACTAGTAAGATTAATAAGCATAAATTGTATTTTTTCGTCGTGGGAATATCCTGTATATGGGGTATGTTTCCTTCCGGTACCCGTACTGCTATTGCATGCTTGATGGCAGGTTTTATGGCCTATATCTTCTTATCTAAATCCATTAAGATAGCTATTCCATTTACGATTGTTTTTGGACTCTTTGTATTTATGTTAGCATTTACCAATATCGGAAATGGCAATCAACAGATTCGACGAATGCGCTCTGCTTTTGACAGAAATGATGCTTCTGCCAATGTGAGAACGACTAACCAAACAACCATGCGTAAATACATGAAAGAAGCTCCTTGGGGTATTGGGCTCGGTATGTATGGCGAACAAGTTCCTGCCAACAACAAATATCGACTAATGTCAATAATTGCAGCAGATTCGGAGTATGTTTTTATCTGGTTAAGGACTGGTGTGATTGGCATTACGACATTTCTTATTTGTACTGCTATCATGTTAATCGGGGCATGTTGGATCGTATTCTTTACACTGAAAAGCCCCTCGCTCCGAGGTATTGGAGCCGGATTTTGTTGTGCCTTTGTGTCGCAACAATTAGGTGCATACGGGAATCAGGTCTTGATGCAGTTTCCTAACTGTTTGGTTTTCTACGGAGGATTATCTATTGTTTATATTCTACCTCATATAGAGAAAGAATGGATAGAATACGAGAATAAACTTCTTGCAAAACAAGAAGAAAAGAAAACAATAAAATTAGAGAAAAAGAAACATTCACGTGTAGAAAACATTTTTAAATGGATATAGTACTATTATCTATCATTACTATCAATTACAATGGATTAAAGGACACCTGCGAATTGATAGACACATTACCTTTAGAGGACAAGTCCATAGAGGTGATTGTGGTAGATAATGCCTCCGCCCAAGATGAGGCAACAGCTATTGAACAGCGTTATCCCCAAGTAAAAGTCATCCGCTCAGAAGAAAATTTAGGATTTGCTGGTGGCAATAACTTAGGTATTAAAGCTGCTCAAGGCCAATACTTGTTTCTCTTAAACAACGACACGTTTCTCAAACCTCAAACTTCAGATCTTAGACCTCTGATTAGCCGTTTAGAGTCTTCCCCAAAAATTGGCATGGTCTGTCCCAAGATTAAGTTCTCTTGGGGTTCCCAATTGATTCAGTTTGCCGGCTACACCCCACTCTCTCCTATCACCATGCGCAACAAGGCCATTGGCTGTGGAGAAGCTGATTATGGACAATATGAAATAGCTCATTCAACCCCCTATGCTCATGGGGCAGCCATGATGGTCAAAAGAGAGGTAATAGAGAAAGCAGGACTCATGCCAGAATGCTATTTTCTCTACTATGAAGAACTCGACTGGTCGATGATGATTCATCGGGCAGGCTTTGACGCCTGGTATGAACCTGCATGTACCATTTTCCACAAAGAGAGTCAGACTACGGGACAGAACAGTCCATTAAGAACATTCTATATTACTCGCAACAGACTTCTGTTTACCCAGCGCAACCAACAGGGAATGACAAAATACATTTCCTATCTCTATTTGATAAGCCTGGTCTCAACGAGGGATATACTAAAATACACTTTCCTACGACGGATGGATTTAGTGCAATCTACTATTCGAGGTATTGTTAGTTTTATAAAACTTTAGCATAATGGATTTTTGGAGATTTATATATTATATTGACATTATTTTGTTTATCTTTGTGGCAGCTACGGTTCTTTACTTGGCCGTATTCGCATTGGCATCACTACTTAACAAACATACTGACGTTCCTAAAGCCAAGAAACAGAACCGTTTTATCATTCTGATTCCTGTCTATAAGAATGGTATTGGCGCAGAACACACAGTACGTGCAGCATTAGGACAAACATATCCTCAACGACTTTTTGACATCACAGTCATCTCCGATCATATTGACGAGATCAGCAATTTCCGAATGGCCCAACAACCTGTCACACTTTTAACTCCGAATTTTGAGAAAAGTTCCAGAGCTAAATCTTTACAATTGGCTATCAACAACCTTCCCCAATTCAAGATTTATGATATTGTGGTAATTCTCAATGCAGGAAATATTGTAGAACCCGATTTCCTGGAGAAGATGAATGATGCATATGAATCTGCAGGAACAAAAGCCATTCAGGCACATCGACTTTCACAAAACCGTGATACTGCATCAGCCCGTCTGAGTTCCACTTTTGAAGAAATCAACAATTCTATTTTCCGTCGTGGTCATATTGCATTAGGGCTTTCCGCAGCATCGGCAGGCTCTGCTATGGCTTTCGACTTCAACTGGTTTAAGGAGAACATCATGACCATTGACACCGTATTTGACGATAAAGAATTAGAGATCCGACTCCTTCGCCAACATATCTTCATAGACTATTTTGACGATATCCTTGTCTTTGAGGAAAAATATCGTAAGGCAGAGGATTTTAGTCGTCAGCGTGGACGTTGGATAGCCTCCCAATTCACAAATATCATCCGTAATATCCACTATCTACCTATGGCGATTTTCACCAAGCATTACAATCTGACGGATAAGATTATCCAGTGGATGATACTTCCTCGTATGATTATGATGGGTATTATTCTGCTAATGGGCGCTGTGACGCCATTCATCTACTTCACCCTAGCACTTAAATGGTGGGCATTATTCGCTATCGTACTCTTTATATTTGCGATAGCCACTCCTAATTACTTGGTTGATGACAAATGGGACAAGACATTCTACATGCTGCCTGTCATCTTCCTGAGCGCTCTATTTTCCAAGACCATTATAGGTAAACGTCTCAAAGCATACGCTAACCAAAAACTATAGTTTTCAATCATGATCTGGCTATTAATTCATATCGTAGAAATTTTCCTTTGGCTGCTTTTGGCTGCCTCAGGAATTTACATCTTGTTTTTTGCGCTCGTTTCCCTTATGTGGAAGAAACCTGTATCTCGTCTCGCTACCTATTTCTCTGGGAAACTGGCAGCCACACGACAAAGAACAGAGTATAAGTTCCTTATATTATACCCTGCTTACAACGAGGATTGCGTCATTGTCCCCTCTGTACGCAAAACCCTTGGACAATACTATCCATACAACGGTTTCCACGTTGCCGTTATCTCCGACCACATGACAGAAGAGACCAACAACCAGCTCCGCGAACTCCCTATCACCTTGTTGACTCCCATTTTTGAAAAGAGCAGTAAGGCGAAGGCCATGCAATATGCCATGGACCAAATCAAGGAAGATTACGACTACGTAGTTATTTTAGACGCAGACAATGTCGTAGAAGCTGATTTCTTGGAGAAACTCAATGAAGTTTGCGCCAAAGGCTATAAAGCCATCCAATGTCACCGCTGTGCAAAAAACAGTAACAACGACATTGCGGTACTTGACGGTGTCAGCGAGGAAATCAACAACACCATCTTCCGCAAGGCCCATAATCGCATTGGCTTGTCTTCAGCCTTGATTGGCTCAGGCATGTGCTTTGATTTCAAATGGTTCAAGAAGAATGTCTATAATCTCAGTACTGCTGGTGAAGACCGAGAGTTAGAAGCCCTTCTGCTCATGCAAGAGATATACATCCATTATGAGGAAAGCATTCCCGTCTTTGACGAGAAGGTCAGCAACAAAGAAAATTTCCAAAAGCAGCGTTTACGCTGGATGACCGCTCAGATACAGAGTCTGTTCAGAATGCTTCCCTATATACCCCACGCTATCATTACGGGTAATATAGACTATATCGACAAGACCGTCCAACAGGCATTGATTCCCCGTTCCATGCTTATTGTGCTGACTTTCATGTTAGCATGTATGATTACCCTACTCTCTAGAGAATGGTGTATTAAGTGGTGGCTGTTATTTTTATTTATCTGCACATCCCTTTACGTTTCAACACCGCGCCAGTTACGCAAGCACTCTGTTTTTGGCAAGCTATTCTCCCTACCTTTATTGGTATGGAAGATGATTCTGAATATTCTCAAGATAGATCGTAAGAACACCGACTTTATTCATACTACACACGATAAGACATAAACAATGAGTGAACGAGTACATAGAAGTGTCATGAATATCAAGGTGGGCATGTTGTTTTATGTCCTCTCCCTCTTTCTTGCCTTCTTCGCTCGTAGGATTTTTCTTGACTGCTTAGGTGCTGAATTCATTGGCCTTACAGGAATGCTCATGAATATTATGAGTTTTCTTAGCGTGGCCGAATTAGGTATTGGCACCAGCATTATCTATTTCCTTTATAAGCCACTGCAGGAAGACAACCATGAAAAGATAAACGAAATCATGTCCATGCTAGCCTATCTATATCGTTGCATAGGCTTTGTCATTGGAGCCATCGGAGTGATTGTCAGTATCTTTTTCCCATGGTGGTTCAGTCATCTTACATCGGGACTTCCCCTAGTCTATTTTGCCTTCTATTCTTTTTTAGCCACCTCTATGGCTGGCTATATCTTCAACTACAAGCAATTACTGGTCATCGCCAACCAGAAGCAATACATGGTTAACGCCTATTTCCAAACCATCGGAATAGTACAAAGTCTGGTACAAATCATATTGGCCTATTATTATCGCAACCTTTGGCTTTGGGTTGTTGTCGGTTTGGTTTTCACGATTTTGGGCATTATTGTATTCAATCACCGCATTCAACAACTTTATCCATGGCTTGACATTAATCTGAAGAAAGGACGTCATAATTTGAAGACTTATCCTGAAGTGTTAAAGAAGACCCGTCAGGTATTTGTTCAGAAGATTAAAGATATCATACTTTATCACAGCGATGAGATATTAGTCGGAATGTTTGTCTCTGTGGTCAAGGTCGCCTTTTATGGAAATTACACCATGATTATCAACAAGCTCAATTTCTTGGTCAACATCTTATCCGAAGGTTTGAGCGCAGGTGTCGGTAATTTGCTAGCCGAAGGAAATGAGAAGAATATCATGAAAGTGTTTTGGGAACTGACAGCAGCCCGTTTTTTCATTTTGGGTGGCATTATCTTTTCGCTTCTGATGTTTCTCCAACCATTTATAGGATGCTGGCTAGGCAAGCAATATCAGTTAGATTATATCATTGTCTATCTGCTAATTTTCAACTTGTTTATACGTTACCAGAGTGCAGCTGTTTATATTTATATCGGTTCTGCCGGATTGTTTTCCGATGTATGGGCAGCCTGGACAGAACTGATAATAAACCTCACTGTAACTGTATTACTCGCCCCCTTCTTGGGCATTGCGGGCATCTTGTTAGGTAAAATATTCAGTTTCTTTTTTATCAGTGTGTTTTGGAAACCCTATTATCTATTCTCTCAAGGTTTCCATAAGAGTGTATGGATTTATTGGAAGGGCATGACTCCATATTATCTAGTCTTTGCCTTTTTTACTATACTTACATTATGGCTCAAATACACCATCATCGACACTTATGTCAATTCGTTCTATTCATTGTTAATCTATGGTGCAGCCCTAATCATTCCATTGCTCACAGCATTCTTCCTGCTACTATTCATCTTTACCAACGGAATGAAATATTTTGTAGCGCGAAAGCCTGTTGTATATTCTTTCCTTAGTCGAATTACATTTAACAAACTGGCATGAAATCTATTGTTGTCATATTCCCCCATTTTGGAACATTACCCCCACAATACAAGATGTGGCGAGCCTCAGCATTATGCAATGCAGACATAGACTTCCTGTTTTTTACTGATTGTGATGTGGAGCCTGCGAAAAACATCAAGGTTCACAGAATGTCTTTTGAACAATTTAGGGAGATTGTGCAAAACAAATTTGATTTCCCTATCGTGCTCGACCGCCCCTACAAGATATGCGATTACCGTCCAGCTTTTGCCTATATTCTCTACGATTATGTAAAAAGCTACGATTTCTGGGGATGGGGCGACTTAGACGTCGTATATGGTGACATTCGACATTTTGTTACTGATGCTGTTTTGTCTCAGTATAAAATGATATCTGGCTTTGGACACTTCACCCTGTATCGGAACGAAGAATACACCAATATCTTCTTCATGAAGGAAATCGAAGGGTATGTCAGTTACAAAGACGCTTTCACCAATCAGTGTTCTATGTATTTCGACGAATACAAATACAAAGGATTTGGTGACAAGTGGCGTGGCTGCCACCCTGAAGACTGTTGGCTGGAATGGCCTTTTGATAACGTTTCCCGTCCCAAAGAAGCCTATCATTTCAACAGCCTCAATCGTAAATGGAAGCAAGTTATCTTTGAGCATGTGGGCAAGAAGTTGTATATGATTCGTTTCAGCAACGGAAAGATGGAGAAAAGAGAATCACTATATGCACATTTCCAACATCGAGGGTTTATGAGAGACTGCGTCTCAGACTATGCCCATTTTCTAGTAACACCTCGTGCCATCATTGACTATCCAAAGCATTTCGTTAACCTCAGGCTTCGCTTTCTCTGTCGTAAACGTACGCTGATGACAAAATATTACCAGTGGAAGGACCGTATCATCTGGAAATTAGGTATGAGTAAAATGAAATAACTGTTATAAAGAGGGCTAATCATATGAAGATTGCTATATTAAATTCAGGCATTCTACCTGTTCCTGCCGTTCTTGGAGGAGCTGTTGAGAATTTAACAGACTTTTATCTGGATTATAACAACAGAGTAAAGCTTCATGATATTACAGTTTATAGTGTATGGGACCCAAAGGTGAAGAAACATCCAGCAATGTCCTCTTGTGTGAATCACTATTACTATATTGACACAACAAGTTTCAAAGCAAGAATAGAAAGGAGAATTCGAAAGTATTTCCATTCTGAGAAAGAGTATTATAACTATTTTATAGAGTACTATTTTGAGAAAGCGTTTTCCGACATAAAGGCGAAGCATTTTGACTATATCATTTTAGAGAACAGCCCTGGTCATGCCTATAAACTATCTCAAAGAGGTTATAGAAATCTCATATTGCATCTCAATAATGACTTACTTAATTCTGAGTCCAGATACCATGACAACATCTTTAATTCCCTCTCACTGATATTAACCTGTTCAGATTATATCAAAGAAAGAGTATCCACCATTCAAGCTTGTAACAAAATACGGACACTATACAATGCTATTGACGTAAAAAGATTCTCACCTCAAAAGTCTTCCCATATCAATCGGGAACAATTAGGTTTCTCCGAGAATGATTTTATTATTGTATTTAGTGGTCGTATTAATCAAGACAAAGGTGTTTCAGAATTAATAGATGCCATGTTACGAATGAAAGACGTTTCTGATATTAAATTGATGATTATAGGCGGATCTTTCTTTGGCAATACAAATAATGAAGATTCCTTTATTTGTTCATTAAAAGACAGAGCAAAGACATTAGAAAAGAGAATCGTATTTACAGGTTTTATCCCTTACGAGGATGTTCCAAACTATTTACATCTTGCAGATATTGCCGTTTTACCATCTATGTGGGAAGAGCCTTTTGGTCTAACCATTGTTGAGGCACTTGCCGCTGGACTTCCGCTTGTCACAACACGAAGTGGGGGTATCCCAGAAATCTGTGAGGGTGTAGCCACAATTGTAGATAAAGAAAATGTTGTAAACGACCTTGCCACTGCCATCATCGACCTATACCAACATCCTGAAAAAAGAGCATTGATGGCAAAAGCCTCTGTAGAGCGAGCCCAACAGTTCGATAAGGAAACGTATTCCAAGAAATTCTTTGCTGCCTTAGAGAATCTTTAGTTGCCTTTGGGCAATCGTATTCTGTCACCTATCATCCTTTGGAACTCCATAGTAAAATGGTTGTTCATGCCAGAGAAGGCGAAAAAGGTCATCTCACCAAAGTATATCTTGCCCTTGACATTATACAAATCTACCCGCACTTGTGGGTAACCTTTGCCTATAATCTCTGCAATCTCTATCATGCGTTCCAAATTCTGGGGACGAGGAACATTACGATAGTTTACACCTGTGTCGGCCAAATACTGGCGCATGGGTTGCCAGGTGTGTATATCATATAAATCGTAGATAGTCTTGCTACCACCACTGCCACTCTCTAAACTACGGTCATAACATACCATATCATATTGTACCTTACCATCAATACACCTAATCTTATGATCAACGGTTGTTTCTGACGAGAACTCATCCGTATTATCCATTTCTATCAAGCTCTCAGCCATTATACGTGGCTTGATGGATGTATAGTGTGGTTCGCACGAGTCATAACCATACCTGACAGAGACATGTTTATTTAGGAAGTCAACAACTGACTGCTTGTCCATTTTGCTCTTGTCGCGAATAATGATGGTACTGCCACAATCGTGCGTACATTTTAACACGAATTTATCAGGAAGTTTGTCAAAGTCGATATCCTCTGCCCTATCCCATACCCCATAGCACTCTGTAAGTATATCTTTCAATCCCAGACTTTCGATATGCTTACGAACTTCATACTTGTCAGTATATTCCGTCCATTTCGACGTATCAGTATATACCTCCATCCAGGTTAGTTTCTCATTTAAAGTTCTTGGATTTTTCCAAGGAAACTTTCTCCTGTAGAAACGATTCCACTTCATCTCAAAGGCTTTCCTTGGATTGGTTTCAACCAGTTTCTTCCATTCGTATGTACCCTCTATATATTTCATAAAGTACAATGCTTTCAGTGATCTGATGGGATGCAACACTGACCAGAGGCGCATTCTTGTTTTATACGAAAGACAACTCATCATAATTAGATATCGTATTTTTTATTCTATTTTGCAAAGATAATCCAAATTAATAACTCCTCCAACTTATTTTGTTATTTTTTCTTTGTTTTTCAACTTCCCTATTAATTGTTTATACAACAGAACGGGAATTATGCATAACAAAGTAGAAATGAAGATCATAATAAGCGTTTTATCCTGAACAGAAAACTGGTTTATGATAAATTCAGAAAAACAAGAAAAATAGAGTAACTGAAAAAGGTATATTTCATAAGAGTACTTCCCAATTTGTGTTATGACAGCCGAGAATGCATAGTTATTAATATATGTATAGATCACTTTTAGACATAAGATTATGAAAAAAGCGATATAAACATAACATATCCAATGACAAGTACTCCATGCCTTAACATGATAGAAATATGGACTAAAATCAAAACTACTATATGAAAAGAGGAAAGCAGATGCCACACTTACGATGGATAACAACAAGGTCTTCCGATTTAGCGTAAAGCCTTGAGTTGCAAGAAGGAATCCCAAGTATATGAGGAAAATATAACGTAAAAAAGACATCCTGTATAACCATTCTGGCATAGAAAAAAAAGCGCAAATCATTTCAGCCGATTGTGATAACAGAATGAATACGATCAATGCATAAACATTTCTAACCTTAACAAAAGGTCTGAATAATGGAAGTAACAAGGCAAATTGTATATAAATCCATGGATAGTAGGCTCCTGGGCCACCCGTCAAAATATATACAATATCTCGAGATGATGGAATCGTATGATCAGGATATTCACAATAGAGTAGGATTGCCAATATGATAACCTCCACTATCAGGAAGGGACGAACTACTCTTTTCCACATTTTACAAAAATCAGGCTTTGCAACATCAATTCCTTTTTTATAAAAATGGAAAACCTGTATCATTAAGAAGATGGGCACAGCAGGACTTCCCCAAATAGGGAAAAGAATCTGTGTCCTCAGTTCAGAAGGAATACAATGGTTTAGGATAATAAGCACGATACATATCCCCTTCAAGAAGTCGATGAAAGGATCATATCCCACACGATTAAATTCTATTTTAAGGAGATTTGTATTCGCCATGCTTGTTTTTATGTCCTATTTACAACTGCAAAGGTACATACAAATTTAGTAAGAACAGACAAAAAAAGGCTAAACATTTTATTATTTAATAGAAAATATGTATTTTTGCAGCAAATACAAGCAAATGGTCAAAGTCAGCATCATATTACCAATATACAATGTAGCTCCTTATCTTGACGAAGCATTTCAGTCGCTTTTAACACAGACGTTATCAGACATTGAAATTATTGCTGTCAACGACGGATCTACAGACAACAGTCAAGAACGAATAGACTACTATGCCGCAAAAGACAGTAGAATTCTCGCGCTTCGACAAGAGAACCAAGGACTCTCTGGAGCCAGGAACACTGCACTTCTGCATGCTACAGGAGAATATATTTACATGATGGACTCTGATGATGTATTAAGTAATCCTGATGCCTTAAAGATTAGTTATGAATATGCCAAGAGACACCATGCAGACTTCATTTTCTTTGACGGTGTAAGATTCTCAGATAAGGACCATCATGTGATTTCCAATATAAAAAGAACTCATCTTGTTGAGGAGAATAAGAAATACGATGGTGAATATCTGCTTCATCTAATGCTTGACAAAGAAACCCACAATAGTGCGGTATGGTTATTGCTGATTAACCACAATTACATGCGCCGTCTTGGAGTTACCTTTTATCCTGGTATTATCCATGAAGATGAGCTATTCACTACAATACTTACATTAAGTAGTAAATCCATATATGCACTACAAGAATCATTTGTCAACCACCGTGTCAGATCAACATCCATCATGGGATTACACTATTCCAAGCGAAACATAAACTGCTACCTGACCGTTGCTGACGAGTTGCTGCATTTTAGCAAAGCCCCCATCATCCACAAGTTTCTGCGCTACACTCTGAGCAAAGTATTTTATACGGGTCATTTGATACCATTCCGTGACAAGCCCTCTATATTCTGGCGTGCCGTACGCTCAGGGTACCTGAAATATATCGGTCTAAAATCCGTCTTAGTTTTTTGGATAAAAAATGAAAACTAGTATTCTGAATAGGTCATACAATGAAACATATTGAAAAAATCATTTCAATTATATTAAAGCCTGTACAGGAGAACTTGATTTTTTTTGTTTTCCTGTATCTTCTTGGTATTCTAACAATGATGATTGAGGTTTACGTTCTCAATTTTAAGATACAGCGCTTTAATTTTTTTTCATGGATTTTTGATTTATACCTTTTATGTCTACTATTAATCTTCTTACCTCCCAAAATTAAAGCTATTTGCAAAATTACATCCGCTACCATTTTATATTTTCTATCAATTGTCAATTCGTTCTGTGTTGACAAATTCTATGCTAGAATTGGTGTGGAAATATTAAATGTCGTTTTGGAAACTAATCCAAATGAATCTTCTGAATTTATCGACAAATACATTCATTGGGATGTATTATGGTCTGGTGTAGGATTGATACTCATATTACTAATTATACACGTACTCTTCGCTTTTTCTCTCATTCATTTCAAGCAAACTCTTTCACTTCAATGGCATAGTTTACAAGTCAGAACCAAAATCCTTATTGAATCTATAATGATATTTCTAATAATTTCTTCTTTTATATTATGCACACAATCACGAATTGGAATCATACAATTGATGATGGCTAATAACATAGAAGAAGTTGACACTCTTACCAGTAATTTTTCAGAAAACACGCCCTTTAACAACCTGTTGTTTTCAATTAAAATGCGTCAATTAGCAAATTGTGGACTTAAAGTTCTCACCGATACGCAAGGAAAAATAGTAATTGATAGCTGTAGCTATACATCTGACCATATTATACTTATCATTGGCGAAAGTTACATTAAAGACCATTCACAGTTATATGGTTATTCAAAAGAAACAACTCCTCATCAGATGGAACGTCAACAAAGAAATGAACATGGATGCTTAGTTGCTTTCAACGATGTTGTTAGTCCTTCAAACCTTACAAGTATTGTTTTTAAAAATACATTCTCATTACATAGTATAGAAGACAAAGCTAATTGGTCTAATTATCCTCTATTTCCTGTATTATTTAGACAAGCCGGTTATAATGTCACTTTTATAACAAATCAGTTTGTTCAATCATTAAGTACCGATATCTTCAATGTTAGCGGAGGTTTATTCCTGAATGAGAAACGACTAAGTTCTTTACAATTCACCCATCGAAACACCAAAACACACCAATTTGACATTAATTTACTTTCAGACTATGATTCATTGAAGAAATTCAATTCTGCTCATCAACTTACCATCTTTCATTTAGCCGGGCAACACATTGATTTTCACAAACGCAGCCCTAAAACGATGAAGAAGTTTACTGCTTCAGATTACAGTGGAAGGAAAGAGCTCAATAACTCTTCAAGAGAGTTGGTTGCAGACTATGACAATGCCACATTATATAATGATTACGTTGTAGATTCTATTTTAAAATGTTATGAGAATGAAGATGCCGTTATAATATATATGCCAGATCATGGTGAAGAATGTTATGATGAATTACAACGAATCGGGCGGTTACCTGTAGGGAATTATTCGCCTGAAGTTTTACGCCAGGAATATCGAATTCCATTTTGGATATGGTGCTCCGATAGGTATATCAAAAAACACCAAAATTTATTCGAGCAAATTGTGAATGCTCGTAACCGACCGTTCATGACGGATGACTTACCTCATCTCATGTTATATTTAGCCGGAATCTATTGTAAAGATTATCAAGAAACGCGTTGTCTGATTAGTAACAATTTCAATGAAAACCGTAGGCGATTGATATCTGGAGAAGTCGATTATGATTCAATTGTTATTTCCCATAATCAGATAAAGAAAGACTTACATACAAAGAAATAAAAGAAAACAACAATCCCCTCCCCCAAAGCAATAAACAACATATGATATAAAACCTAACCTCCTAACCCAACAGGGCTGGAATATTGATTTACAAAGGAATGTAGGCGGGTTAAGTCACTAAAAAGACCTAGCCCACACTTAACCCACCCCTAACCCAAAGAATTTCGTGATGTCAAATAAATTCATAACAAAACAAGGAGTGAAAAAAGCGACCTATTCGAGCGCCTTTTTGCTACTACACCAAAGAAAAATTTTTCCCTGCCTTGGGAACAAGTGTTTCATCGTATAACAGCAAAACGGCCATTTCTACCACAATTCACGGAATGTTATAAATTTTCAGAAGCTATGCAGGGTAGAAGTCTTTTTCTTGCACGAAATACACGAAAAAAGGAGAAAGTTTTTATCGGATTTTGGCCAATTTATTTGCAAGGAACCTGTAAATTTTGTATCTTTGCAGATGAATTTAAGGTTCAAAGGAAGTGGACCCAAGGAAGTAGAAGCAAGGAGATTGTTTAATACCTTAATTTTTTAATATTATGGACGAAATCAAAGTAAACGGCGAGGCATTGAATGCCTCAGCGGAGGGAGCCCTCATTATTGAGCTGTACCTCCAAGAGAATTACCTGTTCCGTCGAAACCAGCTGAACGGAAAGGTTGAGTTTTTAACCAAAAAGGCCGATAGCGAGGCTGGCGACTATCGTCCTTTGACTCAGGAAGCACTTAACAGCATCATCCTGAGGGTGATGAAGGAGGGTATCCTGGAGAAGAGAGACCCCAAGAAACTGATCTCGCTGTACGTGAAGTCAGAGGAGGTGACCTTGTTCAACCCCATCGGCGAGTATCTGAACTCATTGCCCCAATGGGATGGTCACAACTATGTGGCCGACCTGTTCAGCCGCCTGCCAGGCATCAGCACGGAGCAAACCGCCTTTCTGGCCATCTGGCTTCGCTCATCAGTGGCCCACTGGTTGCAGATAGACACGCTTCACGGCAACGAGGTAGTACCAGTATTGATTGGTCCTCAGGGGTGTGGAAAGACGACCTTTCTGCGACGCCTGCTGCCCCAGCATCTGCGCCAGTACTATCTGGATCATCTGAACCTGTCGAACAAATTCGACAAGGAGATGGCGCTGACCAACAACCTGCTAGTCAATCTGGACGAGTTGGAGGCCATCCGGCCTTCGCAGCACGCAAACCTGAAGCAGACACTCTCGAAGAACAAGGTGAACGGGCGTCCCATCTATGGTTGTGCACAGGAAGACCGACTCCGCTTTGCCTCCTTCGTGGCAAGCACGAACAATCGTCATCCACTGACAGACGCTACAGGCTCGCGACGCTACATCTGCCTGAAGATGTCCAAGGGCCAGTTCATCGACAACACGGGCGACATCAACTACGACCAGTTGTATGCGCAAGTGGTCTATGAGCTGCGTGAGCTGAATGCTCCCTACTGGTTCTCCAACGACGAAGTAAGCCGGTTTCAGGAGCTGAACATGGACTTCATGGAGAAAAAGGAGATGACCGAGCTCATCAATGCCTGCTTCCGCAAGCCAGAGGAGGGCGAGGTGCCCCAGTCGATGACCAGCACAGAGGTTCTGAAGGTGATACAGGCAGATTTCCCCTCGGTAGAAATCACCCAAAGTACCAAAGTCAGTCTGGGGCAGGCGATGAAGGAGTTGGGATATACCCATACATCGGCCAAAAATGTGGCCCACTACAAGGTCATTCCGCTCAAAGCAGCCTGATGAGGTTAAGTCTGGGTTAAGTGTGGGTTAGGTCTCAAAAACAGACCTAACCCTTTTCTTTCCCTTTGTACATCGGTCTTTCAGCCCAGTCGGGTTATATAGTTAGGTATTTTTCATGTAAATGGCTGCTACAGCGTCAGACACACGCTGTGCATTAAAACGCAGAGCAACTACTTTACGAGCCTGTTTGCCATACTCCTTGCAGAGTGCCTCGTCCCCATGCAATCGTACAATAGCATCAGCTAAAGCCTGAGGGCGTTCGAACGGAATAACCATACCATTCTTTTCATCCACAATAACCTCTTTCGTACCATCCGTAGGTGTGGCTACGATTGCTTTACCCATTGCCATTGCCTCCAACAAGGCTATAGATAGGCCCTCCCAAAGACTGGGCAGGCAATAGGCATTGATACAATTCAGCAGGTCTGGCACATCGGTACGGAACTTGCTGCGATAGACATAATCGCTCATTTGGTGGTCTGCGATATAAGCATCTACCTCTGCATCCATATCCCCTTCACCCACAAAGAGTCCTTTTATCTTACAGTTCTGTGCATGAGCCAGACGGACTGCCTCCAAAAAATCAAGGGGAGCCTTTTGCTTGGTGCAACGAGCTACGAAACCTGCTATAAAATCATCTTCTGCAAAGCCAAACATCTGGCGCAAGTCCCTAAATGTTCCTTGGGGATTGAAGCGAACCAGATTTATACCATTTTCTATCACCTCAGCATCTTTGAGTCCAAAACGCAAACGACCCGTATCAGCATTGCTTTGCGACACGCAAATGACCTTGTCAGCCATCGAGCATATCAGCTTCTCGCTCCACTGACGCAACAAACGAATGGGCAAAGACTGGTCATCATGGAAACTCCATCCATGAACCGTATATATAATAGGTATATGAAGGTGGCGAGCCGGATAAAGCATATTGGAAGCCGCCCTGCTACCATGAGCATGAACCAGCTGGACAGCTTCATCACGCAACAACTGGACAATCTGGCGTTGCACCTTCACATCAAAAGGCTTCAGCGTATCAATCACATGACAACGGATACCCATTGCTTGTAGCCGATTAATCATCTCACCCGATGTAAACGACAAACACACAGGTTCAAAACGCTCTTTATCCAAGAACGTCACCAAGTCCAGAAGGTGCGACTCTCCCCCACCAATCTGTCCTTGACGGATGACTTCCAATACTTTTATCTTGTTCATTTATTCTTTACTAAATTATCCTCTGAATCCTCATAGTGATCAGTCTTGTGGAAAATGCGAGTGATACCTTTCATTTGGACTTTCACGTGGTCTATGAAGCTCTGCCACATAGACTGATTGCCGATGGTACCATATCCTGTAATGGCTTTGCAACGATGATCGCGGACAAAGACTATCTTACCATATTTCTTTAAGTTGAGAGCCATCGAGCCATCTTCTCCCCGAATAATATCGACACGATAGGGTTCCTTACGACCATAGTCAGCATTATAGGCAAAAACCAAGCCACGAACTGACAATTCAGGGCGTTTAAAATGCTGAATCCATAAGAAAAGGTCGCGAGCCATCTCAAACAATTTTAACCCCAACGCTGAATGGTTGGCATCTGGGAAATAGCTCCATGTAGCTGAGACACAAGAAACACCAGGTTTCAGCAAATGATTGAGCATGATTTCATAATACTGAGGGGGATAAAGCGTATCGCTGTCCACATCAAAATAAAAACGACCTTTCGCATGCTGTAGGCCACAACGGCGGGCATAACCACAGGAGTGCTGATACTCTGTATAATAGGGTATTCCAGACTTAGCGTAAATCTCTGTTGTACGATCCTTGGAATCATTATCAACACCAATGATTTCTACAGGATATTTACATTGTATCTCACTGATGGCCCACAGACAAGCCTGAAGATGCGTTTCTTCATTATATGCTATAACCACTATGGAAGCCAAAGGCTCCTGGCTTTGCAAACGAGCCAATCGTTCACGAGTGCCATCAATAATCTCTTGGGGAACCTCACTGAATGGTTTCCCATAGATAGACATGTATTTATCGTACCAGTTAGCCATCATCTTATTCTATTAGTGACATATATGCTCTTTCCCACTCTTTCATCACATTCTCTTTTCGATATCTGGCAACAGACTGATGGGCTTTAATTCCCATTTGCTTACGTTCTTCCTCATGAGTAATCATCCATTCCATCTTTTCCGCCAAGTCCTTAACGTCCATCTTGCACAAAAGTCCATCCACTTTATCCTCTATAATATCTGATGGTCCAAATGTACAATCCGTTGAGACCACAGGAGTTCCACAAGCCATAGATTCAGCAATGACAAGTCCAAAACCTTCATAGTCTGAACTTAAAACAGAGAATTGGCTTGACTGGTATTCTTGCTTAATCTGATTGGTAGGAGGATTCAGACATATACGACTCTCTAGATTTAATCTTGATATCTGATTGACTAATGCGTCATGCTCCACCCCATCACCATATACATCGATATACCATGCGGGATAGCGGGCTGCTATTAATGCGAAAGCATCTATCAGACGATCCACTCTTTTCTGAGGTTCTAGTCTGGCAACACATAAAATACGCCCAGGCTTTCGTTCAAAGCCTTGAATTTGCTCACAATAAAAGGTAATGGGATTGGGAACTACCAATACTTTTTTAACTTCGTTTTCCCAATAGGGTTTATCTCCATTCGTCAAGGTAATAACTGCATCAGATAACCTTACAGCCCTACGAAACAGAAGATTCTTACACCTACCCAAGAATTGGCTGGAAGTCATGATAGCAGGATATGCGCCATGTGCTTCCAATACCTTTTTTACATTTGGCGCCATCATGATTTGAAGTAAGAATTCTGCTGAATTCGATACTGTGACGATAATATCAGGGTGATGTTCTGCAACAAATCGATGAAAACGTTTTTTGAAACGCCAGCTCATCATCCACATCTTGAATAATCGGACTGGAAGGCGATAGCGGTATAACGTATAGAAACGGCAATCCATATCGACGAGACGGACATTGTCATTCAGCTGATAAACACAGGGATGCTTTCCCTGCTCATAGGTCACAAGCGTTATATCATGACCTTGCTCAGCCAAGTAATTCATCTTATCAGCAACGACACGTTCCACACCACCGTGAATTGCCACCGAACGTAATACAAAAACCGCTCTCATCACTTACAATCTTTTCTTATACTAAATGTTTAGCCTTTCCCATGATATACATCTGCCAAACAGACACATAGGAAGGTAGTTTACCTAAAAGAAACAAGGGTGCATGCCGTAACGTGCATACATAAGACCACGCAACGGGATACTTCATAAAGTCACGTAACTCCCTGTTATTAAAGGAAGGAGTAATATTTCGTCTGTTTCTTAAAATGGTACAACAAACATAGAAACAAGTCATCATGACCTTAAGCATTCTATTCGCAAAATAAGGCTTATTCCGAACACGCTCGGAATTTTCTTTTATCATGGTGACAGCCCGCATGGTCTGAAGAATCTCTTCCTTCTGAATATGCTCGCGTTCCTGGTAATTAGACAGGGTTCCTTCACGACACATATAATAATAGGTTACATTTGGCAACATGACCACTCGAGTGACATAAGTAGGCAAATCCATCGTGGTGGTAAAATCTTCCCAATAGTTGATGGGCTTATACTGAATGTTATTCTTCTTATATATATCTACCTTAATCAAGAAATTACACGTTGAAGCTTGAATCCTATCATATTTCTCATAAGCCCACGAGGCGAACTCGTCCTCATGAAGAAACACTTTGTAGGAATATTTGGTGTTAGGAACGTGGCGTCCCTGATCGTAGAGCAAGACTTTCTCCATAGACCCATAAACGATGTCTGCATCATGTTTTTTCGCCTGCTCATACATACATTCTATGGTATTGAGAGCAAGGATGTCATCAGAATCCATAAAATAGATGTAACGGCCCTTAGCCTCAGCTATCAATCTGTTTCGCGCACATCCTAATCCCATATTATGTGGTTGGCGAACGATACGGATATTTTTTCCCCTGGAATGGTTCGCTTGATACTCACGAACAATAGCAATAGAAGAGTCCGTTCCACAATCGTCACATATCAAATACTCAATACTCGAGAAAGTCTGAGATAACGCTGATTCAAGTGATTCTCGGATATATTTTTCCACCTGATAAACAGGCATACCTATCGTTACTTCGTATTCCATATCAGTTCTTTCTTACGTTATGTTAATAGACTCCACGACTTTCTGCATTTGAATTTTCCAGGTAAGATGTTTGACAGACTCACGGATTTCCATTGGTTGCATAGTAAACCTATCCACAAAATCTATGATTTTCTGAATATCAATAGGTGATTCATCTGCAGGGGCTTTCAATATGTAAGGTTTGTCATCAAAATCAGAATCTTGCTCACTATATATAAAAGGAATGCCACGTGTGGCATATTCCCGGTTTTTCAGTGTCTTGATGACTGTAATACCATTACGATGGCGACCTAAAGATCCAATAGCGAATTGACATTGGTTAAACACTTCGTCAAGTTGTGAGCCGAACAACTGTCCATGAAGAACTACTTGATTATTTAAGCCATACTGATCTATTAAGCTCTGGATACCTCGTGTGCCATAAAGATCGCCTTCCCAAATACCACCTACTATATGGAAACAGACCTTACGTTGACCACCTTGCTGATAATAATGACCAAGTCCTTTTATTAACCTGTCAAAGCCATGCCAATAATGAACCTCTGCAACACCAATTAGATGAAGATCCGAAAGATGATGACTGATGATTGATAGCTGATGGAGAGGAATACTATCAAAATCAACACCATTACTTATACGGATGGTACGCTGACCAAAGATGTACTCTGCATCACTAAATGTGACAAGAGCATCCATATAATGATACAAACAACGTCGGAACGTCTTATCTAATATAAAGCCAACCCTTTTAAAACCTTTAGCATCATCAAATTCATGGTCGTATGGATATGTTGGAATCTCTGTTACTGCGTGGATTCCAGCCTTCCTTAATTTCTTAAAGAAACCGATCAGACAAGGGTTTGCATTCATAAAACAACGGGCATAAACCAGTTCTATCTTTTCACGAATACAATAATCATAGACACAGCCATAATCCAGACGCTGTTGTAAACCTGCCCATTTGCCTGTACCATAGTCCTTGATTACCTTATCATCTATATAGCGGCAACGATGACCATTCTCCGCAAATCCATAATAACAGAGACGGGCATCATGACCGTTCTCACGAAGTCCTTTCACCTGATAGTGAATCTTCTTCGAGATACCACTGACCTCTGAGAATCCATGATATACAAGGAATAATATCTTCATAATGCATTCACGACTTATGATTCAAATATATTTCTCCACTGTTCTGCAATCTGTTCTATTCTGAAACGCTGAACATTTTTCAATGCTGCTTTAGACATTGCTTGCCGAAGGGCTTCATCTCTCATCATCTTAGATAAACTCATCGCTAACAATTCAATATTGCCATTTTCGACAAGAATACCATCCTCGCTATCTCTAACGATATCTTTAGGACCACAAGGACAATCAAATGACACAACTGGCAAACCACAAGCCATAGCCTCTACCAATACCATACCAAAGCCTTCAAACCGAGAACTGAATGCAAAGAGGGAACTATTGACATATTCCTGTTGGATATCGGTTGTCGGTCCATATAAATGACACCGACTATCATCTATTCCCAGCTCTTTCATCTGTTGCTCATATGGGGTACGATTTCCATCACCAAACACAGCCAACTGCCAATCTGGATATTGCCTTTCAATAGTAGCCCATGCTTGTAGAAGTAGGTCAAAGCCTTTTTGGTAAACATAACGACCTACTGCAATAACACGTTTAACGCTAAGGGAACTTTTCTGAGTAGGACTAAAGGACAACGGGTCTGGTATTACACTAATGTTAGGTAGTTCTGCCCACGCCTTTTTATCTTCTTCCGTTAAGACAATAAATTGATCTAAATGTTTTAACTTCGAAACAAGGCTATACATCCAAAACTTTGCAAATAAATTTTTAATAAAGTTCGAATCATTAGTTTCAAAGTTCCTGTAACATCTGGATGAATACGCATCAGTTCCTTTGCCAAAGCCTTTTTAAATTGTCGCTGTTTCTTTAGATATACAAGAACCTTCTTTGCAAAGGAACACGTCCAAAGTTCTTCGAAACCAATATTTAGATTGATAACCTTGATTTTATCCGATAATGGATAAAACATAGGCTTGTTCTTGCCTTCTGTTAAAATAATCGTAATATCATAACCAAAATGGTCAGCAAAATAATTGGCTTTAAGTGTGAGCACACGCTCAACACCTCCTGCCATATATAAGGCTGGGGTAATATAGACTAACTTAAGTGGATTATTTCCCATAAAGCATTTGGTTAGTGGCACAAAAATACAAACTTTTTTGGAATAATCAAAAATAAATCGTACTTTTGTTGCATGAAAGACAAAGAAGGACTACGTGAGGGGCTACAAAAGAATCCCGGAATAAAACGTTTCTTGGACTATATCATCATGAATCAACGGGATGCACGACCTCGCTGGTATGTCCGATTGCTGGCTCCACTTTACCAGCATCGGGGACGTGGGTCAAAGATCTATGGAAGTGTAAGGATGGACACACCACCCTACCGCCGATTCTTTTTGGGCAACCATAGTGTCATTGAATCGTATTGTTGCATCAACAATGCGGTGGGTGATGTGGTAATCGGAGATTATGCTCGCATTGGAATCCACAACACCATTATCGGACCTGTGTGTATCGGTAACCATGTGAATTTGGCACAAGGCATCACCGTGACAGCACTGAATCATAATTTTGAAGATAAGACAAAACGTATTGACGAACAAGGCATCACAACCAAACCTGTCATTATTGGTGATGATGTTTGGATTGGTGCCAATGCTGTTATCCTTCCAGGAGTCACCATCGGTAAACATTGTGTGGTGGCAGCGGGGGCTGTTGTCACAAAGGATGTTCAGGACAACACCATTGTGGGAGGTGTGCCAGCAAAAGAAATTAAGAAAATCTGAGTATATATATTTAATCAAATAGATTGAGGGAGAGGTCTTGCTGGGGCTTCTCCTCTTCTTTTATCTGTTGCTCTTCACGGAACTGGAGCATCATCTGGAGAGCATCTGCCGAACCTGCTGTATTCAGTCGATAATAGCCACGTTGTCCTGTACTTTCTATCAAGGACTGGTTGGACTTACTGTTTTTCAACAGATACTGTTGCACATAACTGCGAATTTCCTCCCAATCAGGCTGAACGAAGAAGGTACAATTCATGTTATAAACGTGCTTGGCAATGGCTTGTACGCTTATTCCTCGTTCTCCGGCAGCTGTGAGAATATGAAGTATTTGTTTGTCGTAAGTCATTCTGAAATAAAAAAGGCCGGTATGCCTTGTAGCTTACCAGCCCCTTTTTATGCTTCTTAATTGAGATTAAGCCAATGTAATCTTCTCGTCAGCAGTAGCGAGCTTGCCCTCTTTGAAGAGCCAACCCAGACCGAGCAGAGTCTCCTCCTCGCTAATCTTAGCTGCCTTAGCAATCTCCTTAACGGTCAGTGCCTTCTCAGCAGCTGCCAGAGCCTGATAAACATCACCAGCCTTGAAACCAGCGTTCTCACCATTTACTACCAAAGCTGCCTTCTTAGGAGCTGCAGCCTTCTTTACAGTAGCCTTCTTCTCAGCTGCCTTAGGAGCAGCAGCTTTCTTTGTTGTAGTTTTCTTTTCTGCCATAGTTCTTTAAAAATTTATACACTATTGAATAGATGTTCTATTAAATCGTGTGCAAAATTAAGAACTTTTCAATTATTTTGTGAGCGCAAACAATTGATTTTTACAGTTTTTATAATTATTCTTGATGCAAATCAAGTGCTAACTGCAATTCATCCAGCTGTTTAGCGTCTAATTCACCTGGAGCATCCAACATGACATCACGACCACTATTGTTCTTTGGGAAGGCTATACAATCACGAATAGAATCGAGACCTGCCATGATGCTCACGAAACGGTCGAGACCGAAAGCCAAACCTGCATGAGGAGGTGCTCCATATTTGAAAGCATTGATTAAGAAACCAAACTGAGCCATAGCCCTCTCTGGTGTGAAGCCCAAAATCTGGAACATTTTTTCCTGTAATTTACCATCATGGATACGGAGTGAACCACCACCTACTTCGATACCGTTGCAAACAAAGTCGTAAGCTACCGCACGGACCTTTTCAGGAGCAGAATCCAACAATGGAATATCATCTGGATTAGGCAATGTAAACGGATGGTGAGTAGCCATCAGACGCTGTTCCTCGTCGCTCCATTCGAAGAGAGGGAAATCGACAATCCATAGGCACTTGAACACGTTTTTGTCACGCAGTCCAAGACGGTCGCCCATCTCCAAACGCAACGTACAGAGTTGGATACGAGTCTTGTTGGCTTTATCGCCACTAAGAATCAAAACAAGGTCGCCATCCTTGGCACCAGTCTTCTCTTTCAGATTCTGCCAAACCTCTGGCTGATAGAATTTGTCAATTGATGATTTCACAGTACCATCGGAATTGAACTTAACATAGACCAAACCTTTGGCTCCAACCTGTGGACGTTTAACAAAGTCTGTCAGCTGATCGAGTTGCTTACGGGTATAGTCTGCACAACCAGGCACTACGATACCACCAATATATTCAGCTTCATTAAAGACAGGGAATTCGCCTGTACCTTTCAGCACATCCATCAGTTCTACAAACTCCATTCCGAAACGAAGATCGGGCTTGTCTGAGCCAAAACGACGCATTGCCTCATGCCAGGTCATACGCTCAAGTTTAGGTAACTCGACACCACGTACTTCCTTAAACAAATGACGTGCCAAATCTTCAAAAATATTGAGCACATCTTCCTGATCAGCAAACGACATTTCACAGTCTATCTGCGTGAACTCAGGCTGGCGGTCTGCACGGAGGTCTTCATCACGGAAACACTTGGCAATCTGGAAGTAACGGTCGAAACCACTGACCATCAGTAACTGTTTCAATGTCTGTGGACTCTGGGGCAACGCATAGAACTGGCCAGGGTTCATACGACTTGGAACAACAAAGTCGCGAGCACCTTCTGGAGTAGAACCAATCAGGATAGGCGTCTCTACCTCGATGAAATTCAGATTGTCCAAAAAATTACGAATCAAAATAGTCATACGATGGCGCAATTCAAGATTCTTTCGAACGCAAGAGCGACGCAGGTCAAGATAGCGATACTTCATACGAATATCATCACCACCGTCGGTATTATCCTCAATCGTAAACGGAGGCGTCTGGCTCTCAGACAGCACATTCAACTTTGTTACCAGGATTTCAATGTCACCAGTATCCATCTTGGGATTCTTAGCCTGACGCTCACTGACAACACCTGTAGCCTGAATACACCACTCACGACCCAGTTTGTTAGCCTGTTCACAAAGTGCGGCATCCTTTGACTCGTCAAATACCAACTGTGTAATGCCATAACGGTCGCGCAAGTCGACAAACGTCATGCCACCCATTTTTCTTGTTTTCTGTACCCAGCCTGCCAGCGTTACTTCGCTGCCGGCATCAGTGAGACGTAACTCACCACAAGTTTTTGTTCTATACATTATTATAATATATTATTTTCTTCTTTAGCGTGCAAAATTACTAATTATTTATGAAATATGCATCATAAGAGAGTTCATAAAGTCTTAAAATAATTAAAAAACGGGGAACAAATGATACGACTATGCAGAAAAAGGCTTACTTTTGCACCGACAAAATACCTTAGCAAGGATAAAAATGATGAAAAAGAAGATATTTTTGACACTGTTATTGGTATGTGGCATGACCATGGTTATGGCACAAAAACCTGCCCAAATTAAATTTGAGAAAACAACCCATAGCTTTGGCTCTTTCTCTGAAAAGAACCCGAAGGTAAGTTGTACTTTCACTTATACGAATATTGGCGAACAGCCTCTTGTAGTCAATCAAGCCATTGCATCATGCGGATGTACTGTTCCTGAATACACCAAAACACCAGTACAACCTGGTGAAAAGGGTGAAATCAAGGTTACATACAATGGTGCGGGCAAGTTCCCTGGACATTTCAAGAAATCGATAACTGTTCGAACCAATGGTGCTGTTGAGATGACTCGCCTATATATAGAAGGCGACATGACAGAAGCCAAATGATAATTGAAAAAAAGAAGAATATAAAGAAGCACTGCTCAGTTGGGCAGTGCTTCTTTATGGTTCTTAGAAAGAGTATGTTAAACCTATGGAGCTCCATTCTTGGAACTGGAAATAGCCTAAGTGCTCATCCCAGTTGTTGGAATCGTCGAAACGTGGATAGAGAAACAGATTGGCAGAGATATATTTGGTAACTTTCAGTTCAAACTGATTCTCCCACTCTATCAAGGAACGATGATACGACGTATTAGCATAGAAGCGTGATTTCCATGAAATCTGATCAGCGATCTGCCATTTCAAATCGGCAGTAAACTGTGAGGCAAACTCTTCTCTGGTATGATGATTACCCTCAATACCGTTGCTCGAGGTCAGTGCATCACGGTCAACATAAACAAAGTTGAATGACAACGGCAGGAAGTTCAAGCTACCCGTCAACCGATTGTTAAAAGCACTTACCTTATATTCCATACCGACACCGAGATTCAGATGAAAAGGTGACATGAAATCCGAATAGGTTTGGGGATCATTGGCCTTCAAGCCTTTGGCAAACTGTGTATAAGCTAACAATTGCAAAGTATAGTACCAATGTTTGTGAGCCTGCAAGCCTAATTTGCTATTCAAACGCAACAGGTCGTTGTTGGTTTTAAACTTATGAATGGTATCCGATGAAGAAGTCTGGAAGCCTAACTTCATCTCTAACTTATTCTCAAAAAGAACCTTATCCTTATCATTATAGTTCAATTCAAGAGTTGCTGCTGCCACAGCAGAGTAGTTACTCTCACCACCTTTATGCCAGTTGTTAGAAACATAGTTCTGCAAAAATTGCAAATAGCCATCTCCCTTGAATTTCCAGAAATTGGGTTTTTGAATGACAACGGCAACAGGGACAGCCTCTGGCTCCTCTGGTAATGGTGCCGCCATGTCAACAAGGTCAACCTTCTGTGTCAGTTCTGTATTAACATCATCGCGCAGAGAACCAACATCCTTCAAATTGCTTTCATTGTTTTTCACCAAATCAGGACGACGCATATAAAGTTTCATCATAGCTTCGTCAATAGCATCCGTTACCTCATCACCCGTTTGGGGAAACAGCGACAACTGCTTGTTGGCACCCGAGTGGTAGAAAGTGGCAGGTGCAAACAATCGGAAATAGCGACCGTCTGACACTTCAGTCCGCAACTGAGCATTCACCTGATGCAACGAGTCCAATTGACGACGAAGCACGACAAGCGAATCCATGTAATCCTTGACTACCTGAGCAGTATCAGGCGTCACTACTCGACTCTGCTTACTACGTTGTGCTGATGCATCAACGAAAGACAGCACAATCAACAATACAACAATAATATATCTGTATTTCATAATCGACTGCAAAGTTACAAATAAAATCTATATTATTTTGTATTTTGCTCGTTTATTTGTATCTTTGCACCTTGTAATTTAATTATTAGGTATAAAATGAACAAAGATACGATTATCGGTTTCGTTCTCATAGCCGTTGTGCTGATTGGTTTCAGCTGGTATAATCAACCATCCGCAGAAGAGATAGAAGCCGCACGTTTACAAGATTCCATTGAATCAGTCATGAAAGAGAAAGCTGTTCAGGAGCAAAAGATTGCTCAGAAAAAGCAGCAAGTCGCAGTAGATTCAGCAGCACTGAACGACACTACAGCTCTCTTTCATCAAGCCATGAACGGAACTTCCCAAAAAGTAGTGCTTAAAAATTCCAAGTTGGAGTTGACTCTTGACACAAAAGGTGGCATCATCAAGAAGGCTGTCATTAAGAATTTCAAGAGTATAGATGGGAAACCTGATGTCACCTTGTTCGACGAAGAAGATCAGAACCTGAACTTCATGTTGGCTGGTAAGCAGGACAACATTGTTACTGCCGACTTGTTCTTTACTCCGTCTGAGCAGACAGATTCTACCGTTACCATGACAGCTGTGGCAAGTAACGGAGGAGAGATCTGCCTGAAGTATCGATTAGGAAAAGACTATTTGCTGAGCCTTTCTTTACAGACCAAAGGAATGGCCAATCTCTTTGCTCCTTCTTACAAGGAAATGGAAATTGAGTGGAACGACCACTGCCGCCAACAGGAGAAAGGTTTCTCATTTGAGAGTCGCTATACCTCTTTATATTATAAGGAGACTAAAAGTGGTAGCACAGACAAGTTGAGCGAGTCGTCCGACAAAAAAGAAACTATCGAGGAAGAGCTTGACTGGATTGCCTTCCGTAACCAGTTCTTCAGCATAGCCTTGATTTCCAAGGACAACTTCTCTGCCAATAGCAGTCTTTCGACTGTTCAAGACGAGAAAGGCACTGGCTACCTGAAGTATTTTGAGGCCAAATTAAAGACGGCCTTTGACCCGACAGGTGCCAAGGCCTCTGAATTTGAGATGTATATTGGTCCCAACAATTTCCGCCTGATAAAAGCCGTTGAGGAGCAGAGTACTTTTGGAAAGGATCTCGATCTTGAACAACTGGTTGACCTTGGCTGGTGGCTGCTGCGCTGGATTAACCGCTGGTTTACACTTTATGTCTTTGACTGGTTGACTGGCTTTGGCCTGAACATGGGTATCGTTCTGATTCTGATTACCCTCTTGCTGAAAGCCATTACCTTCCCGATGGTGAAGAAGAGTTATATGTCGTCAGCCAAGATGCGTGTGCTGAAGCCCAAGTTCGAGGAAGCAACCAAGCAGTATGACAAGCCTGAGGACCAGATGAAGAAACAGCAAGAGATGATGTCCCTTTATTCCAAGTATGGTGTCTCTCCCCTTTCCGGCTGTCTTCCCATGCTTATCCAGATGCCTATCTGGCTGGCTATGTTCTTCTTTGTACCGAATGCCATCCAGCTGCGTGGTGAGTCATTCCTTTGGATGGCTGACCTCTCTACTTACGATCCTATCATAGAATGGGGTACCAACATCTGGGGTATTGGCGACCACCTGTCACTGACCTGTATTCTGTTCTGTGGTGCCCAGCTAATCTACACTTGGATCTCTATGCGTCAGCAGAAGGACCAAATGATTGGGGCACAAGCTGAGCAGATGAAGATGATGCAATGGATGATGTACATCATGCCACTCATGTTCTTTTTCATCTTCAACGACTACAGCTCTGGTTTGAATTTCTACTACTTTATTTCACTGTTCATGTCTGCAGCCATCATGTGGACACTGCGAAAGACAACGGATGATGCCAAACTGTTGGCAATCCTGGAAGCCAACTATCAGGCTAACAAGAACAACCCCAAGAAGCAAAGTGGACTGGCTGCCCGATTGGAGGCTTTGCAAAAGCAGGCTGATGAGATGCAACGTCAGCGTAAAAAATAAAGGTAAAAGATGAAAATTGGATTTGATAACGAAAAGTATCTTAAGATACAGTCAGAGCATATCCGTGAGCGCATTGCACAGTTCGATGGAAAGCTCTACCTTGAATTAGGCGGAAAACTATTTGATGACCATCACGCCAGTCGCGTATTACCAGGGTTTAAGCCTGACTCGAAACTCAGGATGTTCGCACAATTACGCGACCAACTGGAAATTGTCATTGTGGTCAGTGCCGAGGACATAGAGAAAAACAAGGTACGTGCCGACCTTGGTATTACCTATGATGAGGATGTATTGCGACTTCGCGACGAGTTTATGCAGCGCGACTTCATGGTAGGTTCCGTAGTCATTACCCACTATAATGGCCAGCGTGCTGCCGATCAGTTCCGTCATCGTTTAGAGCGCATGGGCATCAAGTCATATTTCCATTATCTGATAGACGGCTATCCCCATAATGTGGAGTTGATTGCCTCTGACGAAGGTTTTGGCAAGAACGATTATGTAGAGACCAGTCGCGAATTGGTCATTGTGACAGCTCCCGGTCCCGGCTCAGGAAAAATGGCTGTCTGTCTTTCTCAGCTATACAATGAGCACAAGCGTGGCATACGAGCCGGTTATGCCAAGTTTGAGACTTTCCCTGTATGGAATCTGCCCTTGAAACATCCTGTCAACATCGCCTATGAAGCAGCTACAGCCGACTTGAACGATGTTAACATGATTGACCCGTTCCATCTGGAGGCCTACGACAAGATAGCAGTCAACTACAACCGTGACATCGAGATATTCCCTGTGCTCAACGCATTGTTCGAGGGTATCTATGGCGAGAATCCCTACAAGTCGCCTACAGACATGGGAGTCAACATGGTTGGTTTCTGTATTTCTGATGATGAGGTTTGTTGCAATGCCAGTCGCGAGGAGATTATCCGCCGATACTACGATGCCACCAATAAGTTGGCAGATGGTGCTGACAACGAGAACGAAGTACATAAGATTCAACTGCTCTTTAACCAAGCTAAGATTACAACAGCTTATCGCCGTGTAACCGTTGCAGCAGCAGCCAAGCAGGAATTAAGCGAACATACAGCAGCAGCCATTGAGTTGTCTGATGGTACGATTATCACTGCCAAATCATCACCTCTATTAGGCTGTTCTGCTGCATTATTGCTCAATGCCACCAAGCATTTGGCTGGAATTGACCACGAAGCAAAGCTCATTCCGCAGAGCATGATTGAACCGATTCAAAAAACGAAGATTGAATACTTGGGAGGCAAGAATCCCCGTCTGCATACTGATGAGGTTTTGGTAGCCCTCAGCGTACTCTCTGAAAACGATGATCTTTGTCGTTGTGCCTTGGAGCAATTGCCAAAATTGCGCGACTGTCAGGTACACTCTACGGTCATGCTCAGCGAAGTAGACCAGAAGATTTTCAAGAAACTGGGATGCGGTCTGACGTGTGATCCCGTCAGAAAGAAATCATAAATTTGCACCTGTTATCTACTTAAACTAACATGAAAAGACTAATCATTTTTGCTGTTACGGTACTGACGGTACTGGGCAGCGTTAACGCAGAAGACAACGTGAGTATCGGAAAGAGTAATATCAAACTGAAAAGTCGTATGATGACTCCCGAGGCCTTGTGGGCCATGGGACGCATCAGTACCGTAGAGGCTTCGCCTAACGGTCAACAAGTAATCTATCAGGTTGGTTATTATAGTGTTAAGCAAAACAAGAGCCATCAGGTTATCTGCATCATGGATGCCGACGGAAAGAACAACCGCCAACTGACAACAAGCAGTAAGAGCGAAAGCGATCCGGTATGGCTCGACGCCCAGACCATTGCTTATCTGAGCAATGGAGAGATTTGGACCATGCGTCCTGACGGCTCTGACCGCAGGCAGTTGTCAGAAACAGGCGGAAAGGTTGAAGGATTCAAGTTCTCACCTGACCGTCAGAAAGTCATCATCCTCCAGTCAATACCTTTCTATGAGGTCATCCAGAAAAATCCCGACGACCTTCCCAAAGCCACCGGCCGCCGCGTTACCGACCTCATGTACCGCCACTGGGACCACTACGTAGAGAGCATCCAACACCCGTTTATCTATTCTGTAAGCGACAAGGGTATTGCCAAGGACGGAAGTGACATTCTCGAAGGCGAACCTTTCGAGTGCCCCATGGAGCCATTTGGCGGCATCGAACAGTTGGCTTGGAGTCCTGACTCTAAGACCATCGCCTACACTTGCCGCAAAAAGACGGGCTTGGAATACTCCATCTCCACCGACTCAGACATCTACTTATATAATATAGGTACGCGCGAGACGAAAAACCTCTGCAAGCCTGCCAACTATGTAGCTCCGAAGGTTGACCCTACCGTCACACTGAAGGTACAGGCTGTAAACGCCCCTGAGAACCTGAAGAACAACGTGGGCTACGACCAGAACCCGCAATTCTCGCCCGACGGCAAATATATTGCCTGGCAGTCGATGGAGCGCGACGGCTACGAGGCCGACCTCAACCGTCTTTGTATCTACACATTGGAGGATGGCAGCAAACACTACGTCAATTGGAAGAGCGACGTGGAATCATTCTGCTGGGCACCCCTGAAAGACAAGCAAGCAAACCTCTATTTTATCAGTGTCTGGCACGGTTGTGCCAACATGTATAGCTGCAATTGGAAAGGCGAGGTAAAGCAGCTGACAGAAGACTGGGCCGACTGGACTTCCCTACAACTGGCCAACGACGGCAAGCGCATAGTGGCAACTCGTCAGAGCCTCAGCACTCCGACAGACATTTATATGGTAACACCGGGAAAGACCATTGAGAAGACCAAGATTGAGCAGATTTCCTTTGAAAACAAACATATCCTCGACCAGCTGACCTTTGGCAAGATGGAGCAGTACTGGGTTCCTACCACCGATGGAAAGAAAGAACTCGTCTGGGTGATGCTACCTGCCAACTACGAGGAAGGTAAGAAATACCCCACTCTACTTTTCTGCGAAGGTGGTCCTCAGTCTCCCGTCTCTCAGTTCTGGTCGTACCGCTGGAACTTCCAGATGATGGCGGCCAATGGTTATGTTGTCGTTGCTCCTAACCGTCATGGATTGCCAGGATTTGGGCAGGAATGGAAAGAGGAGATTAGCGGTGACTGGACAGGCCAGTGTATGAACGACTACCTGTCGGCTATCGACTTTGCTGCCGACTCGCTGCCGTTTGTCGACAAGAACCGACTGGGAGCAGTGGGTGCTTCATTTGGTGGATTCTCCGTTTATTACCTAGCCGGCATTCACGAAAAGCGCTTCAAGGCATTCATCGCCCACGACGGAGCCTTCAACCTTGCCGCCATGTACTTGGAGACTGAAGAGAACTGGTTCAGCAACTGGGAGTACGACGAGGCCTACTGGCACCGTCCGCAGATGCCGCGAGCCAAGAAGACCTATCACGACTCACCACACAAGATGGTAGAGAAGTGGGATACCCCTATCCTATGCATCCATGGTGAGAAAGACTACCGCATTAACTACACACAGGGTATGGCTGCCTTCAATGCAGCCCGCATGAAGGGCATTCCCGCTGAGTTCCTTGTATTCCCCGACGAGAACCACTGGGTACTGAAACCCCAGAACGGCATACTCTGGCAGCGGACCTTCTTCAACTGGCTGGACCGCTGGTTGAAATAAGTTATTGTATCAAGCGGAGAACAAAGGGGCATGACTATTGGTCATGCCTCTTTGTCTTGATATCGTATGGCTAGGAGTGTCAAGTCATCACTTTGCTCGGCTCCTTCAGCAAAGTCATGAACGGCCTTCGTCACGTGAGCCACCAAGGCCTCGCAATTGTCTTTCTCCACGAGGGTTTCCCACACGCGATTCAACCCAAACTGTTCACGTCGTCCATTCATGGCTTCTGTCAGTCCGTCGGTATAGAGGAACAACATAGTACCTGGTTGCAACAACATCTCCTGCTGGTTGTAGCTGACATCATCAAATACGCCCAAGGGCAGATGAGGATTGGCATCCAGTTGTCCCTTGCCCACAATGACAGGTTTGTCATGACCTGCGTTACAATAAGAAAGACGGCCTGTAGAGAGGTCCAACACACCAATGAAGAAGGTGATGAACATATTTGACTTGTTACGAAGACACATAATCTCATTCAACGCCTGCATGATATGGGCTGCATTGCTCTCCTTCGTCGAAGCCACACGGAACAGCGACTGTACTTGTGCCATAATCATTGCAGAGGGGACACCTTTCCCACTGACATCGCCAATACAGAAGAACAGTTTCTCATTGCGAATGAAGAAATCAAACAGGTCGCCACCAACCTCACGGGCAGGCAATAACTGGCCAAACACATCAACATCCTTACGGTCGGGGAAAGGTGGGAATTCCCTGGGCAGCATAGACTGCTGAATATTGCTCGCAATACGAAGCTCGTCGGCAATGCGTTTCTGCTCCATGTCTTTCTGGTTTAAAGTGATGATGTTCTTAATCATCCTATGTACTATAAATCCTAACAGCAGGAAACCCGCCAGCATCAACAGCATGCTATATTTCCGAATTCTATCCAGTCCACCATACACTTCACTGTCGTAGCATACCAGTGCTACTATCCAGAAAGGCTCATGGCGCATTTGCAGGTAGTAGATATAGGCCTTATCTTCTTTCTCTTCGTCGTAGAACTCGATATACCTCACATTATCAGTGTTTGCTAACATACGGTCAACGGTAGAGTCGTTAATGAGCATGACTACCTGGTCACAACGTTTCTTGCTGACTTTTTTCTCTGACGGACCGCCTACAAGTTGTCCTTTCGGTGTCAGGAAGAGTTCGAATGACGATGTTTTATGGTGATGAGCATTCAATGTGTCACCCAGCCATGACAACGACACATCGAGTCCATAGGCTGCTATCAGTTGGTTATTCTTGTCCAACAACGGATAAGTATAGGTTGTTAGCGACTGGACACCCGATATACTTTTATATTCATAAGGATCACTCCAGAAAGGCTTGTGCTGCTTCATGGCTCTAATGAATCCCGGGTGTTCCAGATAATTGTGCCCCTCCTGCCCACCAAGCTGCGCCGTCATGATTTTCCCATTCTCCTCGTAGACATAAGGCTCAAAGAGTTGTCCTTTCTCTTTATAATAATAAGGTGTAAAAGCTAGGAATCCGCCCACTACCTTATCGTTTACTTTGACCACATGGCTCAGCGTTTTAACAATCGAATCGGGAGTTTCCAGACTTTTCTTAATAACCCAGATATGCTCCTTCAGCGTCTGTTCCGCAGAGTTCAGCGTTGCTCTAAGGTCACGTTCCTTCACACGGAGGTCCATCAATACGCGCTGCTCCATCTCATCCTCCAGCATTTGACGTGAGTAATAATACTGAAGTGCAGACACCAACTCCAGCAACAAGGCAGCGATGGCAACCACTGCCACATTGCGCCATCCGCCGCGATGAATCAACTTATAGGTCCAATTTCTCTTCTCTTTCTTCATACTTTATCGGCAAAGATACGAAAAGTCATCAGCAAAACAAAGAATCTAAGAACTTTTTTGTACCTTTGCAGTCAAAATACCCCAAAAAGATAACAAAATAACAATAATTTAAATGGTTCAACAAATTCAAAAGACTTTGAGAGACTCAGCAGCCATGCGCTGGACAGCGCTTCTGCTATTGGCTATGGCCATGTTCTGTTCATATATCTTTATGGACATTCTCTCACCCATCAAGGACCTCATGCAAGAGAGCCGCGGTTGGGACTCAACCGCCTTCGGCACCATGCAGGGTTCAGAGGTATTCCTTAACGTATTCGTATTTTTCCTCATCTTTGCAGGTATCATCCTGGACAAGATGGGTGTTCGTTTCACAGCAGTCCTCTCCGCAGCCGTCATGCTCGTTGGTGCCTGCGTGAAATGGTATGCTATCAGCGACAGCTTTATTGGCAGTGGTTTGGAAACTTGGTTTAACAACAACCTGAATTACATTCCCGTTTTCGACGAACTGGGTGTTTCTCCTTTCTACGAAGGCATGCCTGCCTCTGCCAAGTTTGCTGCTTGTGGCTTCATGATTTTCGGTTGTGGCTGCGAGATGGCAGGTATTACCGTGTCAAGAGGTATCGTGAAGTGGTTCAAAGGACGCGAAATGGCGCTGGCAATGGGTTCCGAGATGGCTTTGGCTCGTCTAGGTGTTGCCACCTGTATGATTTTCTCGCCCTTCTTTGCCCGTCTGGGTGGTGAGGTAAGTGTCAGCCGCTCCGTAGCCTTTGGTGTCGTACTGATGTGTATTGCACTCATCATGACCATTGTCTATTTCTTCATGGATCAGAAACTTGACGCACAGACCGGCGAGGCAGAGGAAAAGGACGATCCCTTCAAGGTCAGCGACATTGGCAAGATTCTCAGCGACAGCGGTTTCTGGATTGTTGCCTTGCTTTGTGTGCTTTACTATTCAGCCATCTTCCCCTTCCAGAAGTATGCTGTCAACATGCTCCAGTGCAATCTCACGCTGACTCTTCCCGAGGCCGATTCTTTCTGGGCTCAGCCTGACGTAACCATCATCCAGTATGTCATCATGCTCCTTGTTGCCGCAACAGGCTTTGCCTCTAACTTCCAGAAGAAGGCTCAAATGCGATATGGACTGTTGTGCATCTCTATCCTTGCCCTTATCACCTACTGCTATATGGGCTTCATGCGCCAGTCTGCAGAGTCTATCTTTGCCGTATTCCCCTTGCTGGCCGTGCTCATTACGCCTATTCTGGGCAGTTATCTCGACCATCACGGCAAGGCTGCTACCATGCTGGTACTTGGCTCATTGCTACTCATTGGTTGCCATTTGACCTTCGCTTTCGTATTACCGCTGTTCAAGGGTAATGCCGTAGGTGGTATCATCATTGCCTATGCCACTATTCTGGTGTTGGGTGCCTCCTTCTCCCTGGTACCTGCATCGCTGTGGCCTTCAGTTCCCAAACTCGTAGATGCCAAGGTCATCGGTTCTGCCTATGCCCTCATCTTCTGGATTCAGAACATCGGTTTGTGGCTGTTCCCCCTGCTCATTGGCAAGGTGCTTGACGCCACCAACCCAGGAGTCACCGATCCTACTCAGTTCGACTATACCGCACCACTCGTCATGCTCGCCTCACTGGGTGTAGCTGCCTTGTTGCTCGGTCTGCTGCTGAAGGTAGTTGACAAGAAGAAAGGCATCGGACTGGAAGAGCCGAATATCAAGGCATAATCATCAAGTGCAAAACAAAATAAGAATCGCTATCATCCGCTGATAGCGATTCTTTTGTTTGGGTAGTGTTTGGGATAATCAATAACCCTTCCTTATTCCTAAATAACCAAGCATTAATGATAAATAACATGGCATTATTGATAAATAACATGGCATTATTGATAAATAACATGGCATTATTAATAAATAACCCACCCTTATTCAAAAATACTTCCGGAGTATTCTGAAATAGTCCGAAAGAAAACTAAATTAGTCCGAAAGTAATTTTTGTTACTCTCAGAGTAAGGGATGGTTATTTTGCAATACAACATTAATAAAAAAAGTCGCTACATTTAAATATAGCAATTGCGAACATTAATGGTAGCAATTGCGAACATTAATGGTAGCTGTTTCCCTTAAAAGTAATAGGTAAGTCCTGCCTTCGTCTCAAACGTCTTGGATTCTTTGTCTGAGTGTTCCTTATAGTGCGTATTTCGATGATAGTAGGTGCCTGAAAGTGTAAGACTGCAACGTTTCCAGAGGTCGACCTCGAAGATGGGAGTAACGACAAACAGTCCTGCATCGCTCTTGTCGCCCTGCACGTTGAGATAGTGCAGATCGTCCATCTTGAGCTCAGACTTCTTATAGCCTACCCATGTAAAGATGCGGAAATACTTGACGTGAAGGTCGAAGCGTCCCCAATTGCCAAACTCCAGGTGCGTCTTCGTCTTGATACTGAATCCACTGCCCATATTATAGTCGCGCTCCAACACATTAAAGTAGTCGCTTTTGGTACCACCTAACAGGATAGCATCGAGGAAAATGCGCTGTTCCCAACTGGAAACAAAACCTTTCTGATGTTCACCGGCAAAGATGAATCCAGGTCCCAGGGCTGCCGGCTCGCTGATGCGGTAGGGTGTCTGGTCAGAACCATCAATCACAGGTTTTGAGTCGTAGTAGTTGAAGTGCTGATAAATACCAAACTCGCCCAGTTTTCCGTTCTTGTCCAATATCGGTGTGCTCCACAGGCGTCCCACGATGTGCAGGTCGTTGATAAACGGCTGATTGGAACTGAGACCGAAGGTAATGTCAACATCGAAGAAATCGTAGGGAGTAGTATGGCGTTCACCATCCACTGCATTTCCATAGACCAGGAAAAGGTCGATGAAGGGATTGCTTTCCCCCCCAGTCAACTTTCCCTTGTCTGCCAGATAACGCCAACCTGCTGACATGGAGAATTTAACGGGGAAACGGTTGCTGTCGTGATACTTGTAATGGCTGCTCTTAACCCTCCAGGCATCGCCACGTGCTATGCGAGCAATGCCCTTCATGGGATTGATGACGAAGGCTGCTGCCTCGCGGAGGAAACGCCCGAAACCACGCTGGCTGTCATCAAGAACGATGTCGCTCACACGATGCGTAATCTCACCCAGGGCCACACCACCCATTGTGGTCGTGATGACATCGTTGAACGCAGGCGGGTCTTTCTCGCCAAAGAGTTCCCACATCAGCGAACCACCCAACGAATAAGGTACCGACTCCCAGAAGTTCATGCCGTTAGAACGAGCCACATTGAAGTAGAGATTGCCGTGATAAGGATGGGCAAACATGTTCATGATAAAGATGTCGTTGTCCCACACAAAACCTGTACGCAAGTTGTCGCGGATGGTGTGCATCGTTGTTTGGGCAAATTCCTCCTTGGTGATAAAACGATTGTAGAGTTGTACGCTGGTGTTCAGTGCCGTTACGCCTGCTGCCGCGATCCACGGATGCTTTTTCTGCGGCAGGGCCATGACAGAATCGGGGCAGATTGTCGAATCGGCCTTCTCCACTGATGTCTGTTGAGCCATTGCAGTGGACGACATCACAAGGAGCAATACAATCTGAAGTAGTTTCATCGTCATAACCTATGCTGCATTAAAATGATTAACGGAAACGGACAACCAGGGGAAGATGGTCGCTGAAGCCACGCTGATATCGGAGTCCTATGAAAGTACGGAGTGGTTTTACCCCACCGTATTTCTTGTCTTCCTGGAGCAGGAAGGGCGCATCGTTGACGTAGGTTTCTACAACCTTGTTGCACAGCGCCTGACTGACCAGGACGTGGTCGATGCTCTGCCAACGGCCTTCGTAGCGGTAGGTACCCTCTGCACCATGAGAGCCTTTAGCATTGCGAGTTATGTTGTGTAGTCCGTTTTCCTGTAAGAACAGGAGGGAAGGACTATCGGCGTAGTCGTTGAAGTCGCCGACGACAATAATCCTTACATCAGTGGGCAATAGGCGGATGACATCCATCAGGCGTTGCATCACCAGCAGACGATTGGGACGTGTGGCTTTCTCGCCCCCGAAACGACTGGGGGCATGAACGACAAAGACATGCAATGTATCACCCGAAATAATTTCTCCCTGAACATATAGGATGTCACGTGTGGGACGCATCCCTTCCAAAGGAGTGACAGCAAAACATTCATAGCAGATGGGACGAAAAGAGAATGGCTGATAAAGTAATGCCACGTCGATGCCTCGCAGGTCGGGCGACTGGGTCATGAGGTATTCATAGCCAGCACCACGCAACAGCGAACGACGGGTGAGGTCGAAAAGGCACGAATCGTTCTCCACCTCAACGAGTGCCACAAGGTCGGGTACTCCTTGTTGTTGACAAGAAAGAATCTCCTGTCCGATATTGTTCAGTTTACGCCAATAGCGCCCTGGCGTCCACTTTCGTTGCCCCTCTGGTGCCCACTCCATATCCTGCTTCAGAGAGTCGTGGCGACAATCGAAAAGATTTTCGCAATTCAACTCTATCAATGTCAGCGATTGGGCAGACATTGAATGAGTAATGAGTAATAAGAAATTAGTAATTATGAATACCATGCATGCCCAGCGATACAGCCCTGCAACCTGCATTATTTTACCAATAATGTAATCATAATTACTCATTACTAATTACTCATTACTAACTTTTTTTATTTTCCACCCGATGGAAGCTACAAAGATGCTCATCAGTGGCGAGAGATAGTTGAAGAAACAATAGGGAAGATAGGTCAGGGTGGCAACACCAAGCACAGTGCTTTGCGTAAGTCCACAGGTGTTCCAAGGCACAAGAACGGAGGTAACGGTACATGATGGAAAGGTACTGATCAGCAGTGGCGATGTTGCAGAAAATAGCAGTACCCACAGTAGAGGCTACGAGTGAGGCTGCGCCCTTGGCAAAGCGAAGCAAAAGGCGCATCAAGTCTTGCAACTGACCCGTAGCTGTCAGGGCTCCTCCGAAGGTCTGGGCACAGATGATGAGCCAGATGGTAGGCATCATGCCCGACATACCACTGGTATGTACCAATTCGTTGAGAACCGCATTGCCCGTCTCGATTTCCGTACTGCCATAGCAAATTCGCATCATGCCTTCGTACATATCGATATAAAGCAGTCCTGTTGATTTGCTTGATATGGCTGCAACCAAATCAGACTGTACCAGCAAGGCCACAACAACTGCCAAAAGGATAGCCAGGAAAAGCACCACCATCGAAGGCCAGCGACGGGAAATCATGACGCCCGTCAAAACGGGTACAATAAGCAACCAAGGAGAAATAACAAAGGTGTGCTGCAGGCCCTCCATAAACTCATTGACAGAGCCATGTCCAGACACATCCATGGTGAAACCTGCAATCAGAAAGATGGTAAGCGAGATGCAGAACGTGGGCACCGTAGTGTAGAGCATATAGCGTATATGCGTAAACAGAGGGGTGCCAGACACACTGGAAGCCAACACAGTGGTATCGGAAAGCGGTGAGAGCTTGTCGCCAAAATAGGCACCCGTAATGATAGAGCCTGCTATCCATCCATCGTCGAACCCATGTGCCTTGCCAATACCCATCAGGGCAAGACCGATGGTGGCAACGGTAGTCCACGACGAGCCAATCATCAAGCTGACCAATGCGCAAAGCAAACTGCTGCTGACGAGGAACACCTCAGGACGAATGATCTGCATACCATAATAAATCATGGTGGGCACAATGCCTGAGACCATCCACGTGCCTCCAATGGCGACAGCAGAGGCTACCATCAGCGAGACCTGTGAGGCACCATCTAAGGTTGCGTTACCGAAGACGGTAACGCAACACGTGATGAGTACGATGAGTACCAGAAAGGGGATAAAACTCACCTTATACCTTATTTATAATATACCTATAAATATTTAGCAAACCTTCTC
>CACXTX010000003.1 GCA_902770635.1 uncultured Prevotellaceae bacterium
CTACACTGGTAAGAGCAAGCTCGTCGACACCGCTGGTCGTGTTGATAAGTTCATGAGCCGCTACGGTAAGGCTGCGAAGAAATAAATAATTTCACGCCGACAAGATCTAAGGCGCGTCGAAGGTAGTTGCATATGCCTTTGTACGCGCCTTTTTTTACTAACAACAAAAACAACAACAGCTATGAAAACTAAGAAACTAATAATCCTTTGCGTATGCGCCTTCACGTTGGCTGCATGCGGTGGTGACGACGGTCCCGTAGTAGTTCCAAGAAACACATTTCCTCCTATAGATGATGGAACGAGTGCCAACACCAATAAGAATACGACTGGCCCTAAAGAGGCCCAGGCTCGATATGAATTCCCAAAGATCAAAGGTGGAACTAACGATATCATAGTTCACTCTACTACAGAATACGGAGTTACCTATTCATTGGAATGGGATCACCAGAAGCGAGCAACTCGCTGGGTATGCTGGGAAGTAAACAGCACAAACCGCATAGAAAGATATAGTCGAAAGCAATTATGGCCAAATGGCGATCCCTGGGCTTACGACCCATCAGTTCCTCAAGACGAGCAACAGGCTACCTATAGCGAACTAAGCAAGAGTTACTACCCCGGCTACACCCCAGGTGTTCACAGTGAATCTGATTACTTATATCAGAAAGGTCATATCTGTGCCTCTCAAGATCGCATTTACGACAAGGAAGCCAACCAACAGACATTTTACATGACAAACATCTACCCACAGGTAGGAAACTTTAATGGTAAGTTGTGGGCTAAGCTGGAAAGTCAAGTTCGAAAATGGGGACCAAATGACAAAGTAAACTTGATGTTTGTCTGCAAAGGCGGTACCATCGACAAGGAATCTGAAATACTTGACCGCACTATAGGCAATCATATTGTACCCAAATATTTCTTTATGGCCATTGTCCGCCAAACTACAAAAGGGATAAGTGGTATAGCATTCTGGATGGAACACTTAAATGAAGACCGCTCTAATGATCCATTAAGCCTATATGCCATGAGCATTGACGAATTGGAAAGGAAAACAGGAATAGACTTTTTCTGCAACTTGCCTGACAACGTTGAGGACACTGTTGAGAGTACATTAACGCTCAGTGACTGGAATCTTCAATAAAAAAGATTAAAATACTTGGATATACGAAGGAAATGTCGTATCTTTGCTCTCTGAGTAAAGATACGATTTTTCTATTACACAATAATAACAAAAACAAAAATGAAGACAATTTACGATTTCTCTGTCAAGGACAGAAAAGGAAAAGATGTTTCACTAAAAGAGTATGCCAACGAAGTACTGCTGATTGTCAACACAGCAACCAAATGTGGCTTCACACCCCAATACGACGAGTTGGAGGCCCTGTACAAGAAGTACCACAGCCAGGGATTCGAGATTCTCGACTTCCCCTGCAACCAGTTTGGACAGCAGGCTCCTGGTACCGATGAGAGCATTCACGAATTCTGTAAGCTGAACTTTGGCACCGAATTCCCACGATTCAAGAAAATCAAGGTAAACGGCGACGACGCTGATCCTTTGTATAAATTCCTGCAGGAGCAGAAGGGCTTTGCAGGCTGGGATCCTGAGCATAACCTGACTGCCATCCTCGACGATATGCTGTCAAAGGCTGACCCTGACTACAAACAGAAGCCCGACATCAAGTGGAACTTCACCAAATTCCTGATTAACAAGAAGGGACAGGTTGTAGCCCGCTTCGAACCCACCACCAGCTGCGCCGTGATTGAAGAGAAAATCAAAGAACTGTTGTAATCAGCTAATTATAATTTATCTAAATGGAAAAAGTAAAATGCCTGATTATCGGTAGTGGACCTGCTGGCTATACAGCAGCCATCTATGCCAGTCGAGCAAACCTGAACCCCGTGGAATATAGTGGTATGCAGCCTGGCGGTCAGTTGACACAAACCACTGAGGTGGAGAACTTCCCTGGCTATCCACAAGGTGTGGATGGCAACCAGATGATGATGGACCTCAGAGAGCAAGCCGAGCGCTTTGGTGCTGACATCCGCGATGGTTCTATCACCAAGGTGGATTTCTCACAACGTCCTTATAAACTATGGGCTGAGGACGGTACAGAACTAGAGGCCGACACGGTTATCATTGCCACGGGAGCCTCTGCCAAGTACCTAGGACTAGACGACGAGCGCAAATATAACGGACAGGGTGTCAGTGCTTGTGCCACATGCGATGGTTTCTTTTATCGCAAGAAGACCGTAGCCGTGGTAGGCGGTGGCGATACCGCTTGCGAGGATGCCCTCTACCTCAGCGGATTGGCTAAGAAAGTTTATCTCATCGTCCGCAAGCCTTTCCTCCGTGCCTCCAAGGTGATGCAGGAACGTGTGAAGAATGCAGAAAACATTGAGATTCTCTTCGAGCATAACACCTTAGGACTATTTGGTGAGAATGGCGTAGAAGGTGCCCATCTGGTAAAGCGTAAGGGCGAACCCGACGAGGAAAAGGTAGATATTGCCATCGACGGATTCTTCCTGGCTATAGGCCACAAGCCCAACACCGACATCTTCAAGGAGTGGCTGGAAACGGACGAGGTGGGCTATCTAAAAAAGATAGACGGCACACCACGCACCAAGTTGGCTGGCATCTTTGTAGCTGGCGACTGTGCAGACCCTGTTTATCGCCAAGCCATCAGCGCAGCAGGTACAGGATGTCAGGCTGCTATTGAGGCAGAACGTTTCCTATTGGAACAAGCATAGCCCCATTTAAAATAGCATCATTAAACTATCGAGTCATTCTAGTTTAAATTCATAACAGGAAAAAGCCCCGCTTCACAGCGAGGCTTTTTCAATAAAAACTAAATTAATCAACCATAAACCTTAACCATTAAAAATATTTCTTTCTAAGATAGGAGAATTACCTATCATGAGCTAAATTGCAAGTGAGAATTCGCCAACTCTCCTTTTCTGTTGCAAATTTACAACAATATTCTAATACGTGAGTTTACTTTACGTTATATATGGTTTGAAAATCGTTATTTTATCTAATTTTAAACCCAAAATAACGTTTTTCAAACCCAAAACGCACTTTTCCGAATATTTTTACTCAAAAAAATATCTATTTTTAGAATATTATATGTACCTTCGCAGCAGATAAAACTATAAATATGTACATCACAAACATCTACATTGCGATTGCCCTAGCTCTCGTCATAGTCATTATTGGCTTTGCACGATGGCTGATTGTCCGTACCATGAACATTCGTGAGAAGTTAAAGATGAGTCATATCTTCACCAACATCACCCACGAACTACTGACTCCGTTGACTATTCTTAGCGCATCCATAGAAAACCTGCGTGCCAATAACCCTGCATCACAACACGAATACGATTTAATGGACTTGAACATCCAGCGTAGCGTGCGCCTGCTTCAACAGATTCTGGAAACCAGCAAGTCGCAGGCTGGCGAGTTGAAACTAAGAGTAAGCAATGGCGACGTGATGCAATTTATCAGGGAGACAGCCCACTGCATAGAGCCCCTCATGGTCAAGCGAAACTTTGAGTTCGTGGTTCGTTGTAAGCCAGAAAGCATGATGGGATGGATAGATACCGACAAAGTAGACAAAGTCATCTTCAACCTACTGTCCAATGCAGCCAAATATGCAGGGGACAAGGCCCAGGTGATTCTTGATGTCGCTACCAATGACCACTACGATCATATCATTATCCGTGTAAGCGACAATGGTCCCGGCATTCCCCAAGACAAAATAAAACACCTCTTTACACGTTTTCACGATGGTGCCTACCGGCAAAACCGTACTTTCGGAACTGGATTGGGGTTGTCGCTGACCTACGACTTGGTACGTCTTCACAAAGGAAAAATAAAGTGTAAGAGCATCGACGGACAAGGAACCACCTTCCTCATAGATATTCCCATCAACAAAGATGCCTACTCAAAAGACCAGATTGACGAGGAGAACACCATCAACATTCCCCAACAGCTTATTCTGGATTTGCCAACGCCTGAGGCCATACTACCCCAGGCCATCCAGTCCAATCCTACTGACAAGAATGCTTCACGCATCTTGATTGTGGAAGACAACCAGGAACTGCTCACGCTGATGTTCCAGCTGTTGCAGAGCAAATACCACGTATTGACAGCCACTAACGGACGTGAAGCACTTCAAATAGTACATAATCATCCTATTGACCTGATTGTTTCTGATGTGATCATGCCCGACATCAATGGCTATGAATTGACAAATGCCTTGAAACAGGACGAGCAATTCGGCCATTTGCCCATCATTCTGATTACCGCCAATGCAAAAGAGGAAGACCGCATGGAAGCACTTACCGCTGGTGCTGACGACTTAATATCAAAGCCATTCAAGATGCGCGAGTTGCAACTGCGCATCGACAACATTATAGCCAACCGACAGCGTGTACAAAGTGACATCACTGCCAATGAAGGGGATTTTACAGATATCGCCACACAAAAACCACTCACTGCCGAGCAGGAATATCTGCAACGGGCTATTAAGTGCATTAACGAACATATCAGTGATGCCGATTACGATCGTGATGCCTTTGCTGCAGACATGAGCAGCAGTGTCAGCACCTTATATAATAAGATACGAGCCATTACGGGAAAGAATATTACCACATTCATGCGCGACATCCGTATTAAAACCGCTTGCCGACTGGCAAAGGAAGACCCTCAACTACGCGTCAGCGACATTGCCTATCGTGTCGGCTTCAGAGATCCTAAATATTTTGCCACCTCCTTCAAGCGTGTCATGGGCGTACAACCCAAGGAATATTTCGACCAAATCAAGGCTCAATACGACGAGACACCCACAGACCCACAAACGTTAATAGAGCGTTAAGCATCAGCAATTCATAGCCAAAACGGTAACCCGTGGTTTGTCCTATGCCCCAATCTAGGATATAACAAAGCAAAGGCGAAACGATGGCAATATAAGGCACCCAGCAATCATTCACCGCTCTCCGCGTCATCAGCCCATAGGCAAAGAGTCCCAACAAAGGTCCGTAGGTATAGGATGCTATGATATAGACCGCATCTATCAGACTGGTGGAATTGACTGCCCTGAACAGCAGGATGAACAGCACAAACAACCCACACATAGCCAGATGTACCTTTTTGCGTAGCCCTTCGTCTTCATCTCTTTCTCGAATATCCACACAATAAATGGTGGTCAGCGAGGTCAATGCCGAGTCTGCACTCGAGAAAGAAGCTGCCACGATACCGAGAACGAACATCAGTTCTGTTAATTGAGAATTGACAATTGATAATTGACAATTGTTATTGGATGAAACTTGCTCAATATAGTATGGCAGCAGGTCATCGCCCATTGCAGGAATCGGCATTCCCTGTTGCTGATACCACATGGCGAGCAGCACACCCAGCGACAGAAACAACAGATTAGCAGGCAGGAAAGCCACTCCATAGGTACACATATCCTTCTGCGCCCCTCGTAGCGTCTTACATGTCAGGTTCTTCTGCATCATGTCCTGATCAACACCCGTCATCACCAGCACGACAAACACACCACTCAAGAACTGTTTCCAGAAAAATTGCTTCGACACCCAATCGTCCATCACAAAAACCCGCGACAAAGCATTGTCTTTAATCATTGCTACCGCTTCACCCATCGTCAGTCCCATATCCTGCATCACCTTATATATAATAAGGAGAAGAGCCGTAAACAGACAAAGAGTTTGCAAAGAGTCCGTCCACACCAATGTCTTGATACCCCCGTTACGGGTGTACAGCCATATTAACAAAACCAGTGCTACCACCGTAACAGCAAAGGGAATACCCATCGGATCAAACACAAAACGTTGCAGAATGATACAAACCACATAGAAACGAACCGCAGCCCCCATCATCTTCGACAACAGGAAGAATGAGGCTCCCGTCTTATGAGACCTGCGCCCCAGCCGTTGTCCCAGATAACCGTAAATAGACGTCAGGTTCAGTCGGTAATAGAGGGGTAACAACACAAATGCTACGACCACATAGCCCAGGATAAAACCCATACACATCTGTAAATAGGTCATTTGCGTATGAAGCACCATGCCAGGAACCGAGACAAAAGTAACCCCCGATATCGAAGCGCCTATCATGCCAAAAGCCACCATATACCACGGAGAACGTCGGTCTGCCCTGTAAAACGTGGTATTGGTAGCCCGTCTGCCAGTCCATCTGCTGATGGCAAACAACAGGCAAAAATACAGCAAAACAGCTATAACTATGACCATAATGCTTGCAAAGGTACAATTTAAAAATGGCAGCAGCAAATTTTTCACTTTTCACTTTTCACTTTTCACCATATTTTTATTACCTTTGCAAGCGGTAATTATTCACCAACAACAAAAAGCAATGGCAAAACAGAAAAAATTCATCCTTCAAGAGAGTGAGATTCCAACACAGTGGTACAACATCCAGGCAGACATGCCCAACAAGCCCCTGCCTCCCATCCATCCTGCTACCAAGCAGCCTTTGGGTGTAGATGACCTGGCACATATCTTCCCCCGCGAATGCTGTGTGCAGGAACTGGACACTGAACATCGTTGGATTGACATTCCTGAGGATGTACTCGAGAAGTACAAGTATTATCGTTCAACTCCGTTGGTACGTGCCTATGCCCTCGAAGAGGCACTGGGTACCCCTGCCCACATCTATTTCAAGAACGAGAGCACCAATCCGCTGGGTTCACATAAGATCAACTCTGCCCTGCCCCAGTGCTATTATGCCAAGCAGGAAGGAACGACCAATGTCACCACCGAGACTGGCGCAGGTCAATGGGGCGCTGCCCTTTCCTATGCTGCCAAGATCTATGGTCTCGACTGTGCTGTCTATCAGGTAAAGATTACCATGCAGCAAAAGCCTTACCGCTCCAGCATCATGCGTACCTTCGGTGCTGTTGTCGAGGGTTCTCCCTCCATGTCAACCCGCGCCGGCAAGGATATCCTGACCAAAGACCCCACCCACTCCGGTTCACTGGGTACTGCCATTTCCGAGGCTGTCGAGTTGGCCACAACCACACCCAATTGTAAATATACGCTGGGATCCGTGCTCAACCACGTAGGTCTGCACCAGACTATCATTGGTTTGGAAGCTGAGAAGCAGATGCAGATGGCTGGCGAGTATCCTGATATCGTGATTGGCTGCTTCGGTGGTGGTTCAAACTTCGGTGGAATCTCCTTCCCCTTTATGCGTCATAACCTGAGTGGCGAGCGTCATACTGAGTTCATTGCTGCTGAGCCCGACAGTTGTCCAAAACTTACCCGTGGTCAGTTCCGCTACGACTTTGGTGACGAGGCGGGTTATACGCCACTGTTGCCAATGTTTACCCTGGGGCATAACTTCAGACCATCTAACATCCATGCTGGCGGATTGCGCTATCATGGTGCCGGAATGATTATCTCCCAGTTAATAAAAGACGGTCTGATGCATGGTGTTGACATTCCACAACTCGAAACTTTCGAGGCTGGCATGCTGTTCGCCCGTACCGAAGGCATCATCCCTGCTCCTGAGAGTTGTCACGCCATCGCTGCAACCATCCGTGAAGCCCAAAAGTGCAAGGAGACAGGCGAGGAGAAGGTTATTCTCTTCAACCTCTCTGGTCATGGTCTTATCGACATGCCTAGCTATGAGACATACATCAAGGGTGACCTGCAAAACTATACCGTTACTGACGAGATGATTGCAGCCAACCTTGCTGAACTCGACAAACAATAACGTTTTGCGAACGACCATAATGAATGGAGCTGCCACAATTGACAGCTCCATTCATTTGTTCTATACAAGCATTCAGCAGTTTTTATCCGTCATGATGTTTAGCACCATCTCATCCGTCTTGCACATAGCATCCGCACCGATACTCGTCAGATTATGAATACTCTTATCCACGCTATCATCCACGATTCCTTCCTCGGAAGTGACGCATTTCCCCTCCATTGCCAACAAGGCTGAAAGCAGGGCTGTACTGACACCACTAGTGATTTTCAGCGAGCATGAGGGTTTGGCTCCATCACAAATCATTCCCGTAAGGTTAGCTATCATATTCTTGACCGATGCACAGATGTGCTGGTAGTCACCACCCATCAAGTAAGTAATACCACAACTACTACCGATGCTCGCTACCACACAACCACAAAGAGCTGAAAGTTTGCCCAGCGACTGTTTGATGTAGATGGCAGTCAGATGGCTTAGAATGAGCGCACGTATCAACTCTTCCTCTGTATTCTCATTCTCTTTGGCATAGACACACACGGGGTTAGTAGCACAGATGCCCTGATTGCCACTACCCGAGTTTGACATCACAGGAATCATGGCCCCACCCATACGTGCATCACAGGCAGAAGCTGTTCGTGAGATGATATGAGCAAAGATGGAGTTGCCAAAAATACCTTTCGCGAGTGGTCGCTCTATAGTCTTGCCTAGGTTGTGTCCATAGTTTCCCTTCAATGCTTCGCGGGCAGCATTCATATTATAGGTACGAGCCTCCTGGATGAATCGGATCTCTTCAAGCGGAGCACTGGTAGCAAAGTCGTAAACCATGCGCATGTTCAAGGCTATCTCATCATTATTAGCATCAGCAGTTTCTTTTCCCTGCGCTTTTCGTTCTTCGTTCTCTACAAAGTGCGTATGCCCTCCTGCAATAACGGCTGTCTCACTTCTATCACCTGCACTGACCTTCACCTCAGCATAGAGTTTTTCACAGACACCCGTCTTTTGGTGAATCATGATACGGTTTTCAGCAACGTACTGTTTTCCTGCTTCCAGCGACGCTGGCGTCAGGTCTTTCAGCACTTCCAACTGATAGTCGCTCTTGCCTATCAAGGCTCCTAGGGCAATGGCAATGGGCAAACCTATCATACCCGTACCTGGTATGCCCACACCCATGGCATTTTTCAAGATATTGGCACTCAGCAGGACTTCTATCTTTTCCGGGCGAGTACCCAATTTTTCTGTAGCTCTCGCTGTGCACAGTGCTACACATATAGGCTCCGTACATCCAATGGCTGGTACCACCTCCTGATGAATCAAGGAGATAATACGATCGCGTACTTCTTTATTGACCATAGTTGCTGATTCCTTTCTTTAAGAAACTAATGTATTCAGAAATATTCTCATCGAAAGCCCTACTACCCGACAGGGGCTTTCCTTCATTGTCAAGTATGACATAGAAAGGTTGGGCATTGGCACCAAACTTTGAACTTTGCAGGTAACTCCATTTGGCACCTACAGTGCGCAGTGTCTTCGTGTTGCCCTTGGCATCCTTCACCTCTAAGGGCTCTTTCAGCGGGGTCTTGTCATCGACATACAGCGAGATGAGCACAAAGTCGTTCATCAACATATCGGCTACCTTAGGATCTGTCCACACGGCAGCTTCCATCTTTCGACAGTTCACACAGCCAAAGCCAGTAAAGTCTATCAATACCGGCTTTCCTTGGGCTTTGGCTGCAGCCATGCCCTCCTCATAGTCGGTGTATTTGGCTTCCACCATCTTGCTGTTCAGGTTAAAATCCTGCGTATTCATGGGTGGTGCAAAGGCGCTGACAGCCTTACAGGGAGCACCCCACAAGCCTGGAACCATATAAAGGGCGAAAGCCAGTGAGACAAGACCTCCCATGATACAGGCCACAGGCATCGGCTTGTTGATATCGCCCCCAATTTCATCCGTCTGGAACTTTAGCCAGCCACACAGATAGGCACCTAACAGGGCAAAGATGACTATCCAAAGGGAAAGGAACACCTCACGGTCCAGCAAATGCCAACCATAGGCCAAGTCTGCCACCGAGAAGAACTTCAAGGCGAAGGCCAGTTCTACAAATCCCAGTACTACCTTCAACCTGTTCATCCAAGCCCCAGACTTCGGAGCCTGTTTCAACCATGCTGGGAAAAGGGCAAAAAGGGTAAACGGAAGAGCCAGTGCCAAAGCGAATCCGAACATGCCAAGAGCGGGTGCCAGCCAGTTACCATTAGTGGTTGTTTCTACGAGCAGCAGTCCTATGATAGGTGCTGTGCAAGAAAACGATACCAGCACCAAGGTGAATGCCATGAGGAAGATACTCAGCAATCCGCTGGTCTCTGATGCCTTGCTATCCACGGAGTTGGCCCAACTATCGGGCAACTTGATTTCGAACCATCCAAAGAACGAGAGGGCAAAAGCCACAAGCAACAGGAACAGGAAGATGTTGAACACTGCGTTCGTTGACATGGCATTCAACGTGTCGCTACCAAACAGGGCTGTCACCAATAGTCCCAGTCCCAGATAGATCACAATGATGCTCAGTCCATAGGTAATAGCATCCTTAATGCCCTTCTTCTTGTCACTCTTGGCCCGTTTCAAGAAAAAGCTGACCGTCATGGGGATAATAGGCCAGATGCAAGGCATGCAAACAGCCAATAATCCTCCGATGAATCCCATGAGCAGTATATATAATAAGGAGTGGTCCGTAACACCATCACTACCCCCCATGGCTTTCAACTCTTCGACAACTGGTGTCCAAAGGTCAGAGGATGGTGAAGGAACAGAGAGTGAGTCCGAAACAGCAACCTCTGTCGAATCAGTTCCTTCGTTCTCTTTCTTCTCCTCTTCTGTCTCTTTCTTTGCTTCCTCTATATCTTGCTTTTCAGCCAACGCAGCCTTTCCCTTTCCTTTAAACGCAACCTCAGAGGGCGGCAGACAACTCTCATCGTTGCAGGCTCCATACTCCAGGTAGCAGTCGATATCATAGACGGGTTTGACAAAACGAATCTTCTGTATGAAGGTTACTGCTTGCTCGAAGTAGCGCAACTCCATCTCAAACAGCTTGTCATACTGCTTGATTTCCTTTCCTCTGGCCTGTAGCTTACCTACAAGTTCTGCACCTTCCATCTTCACGACATTGAACGATGCAGATATCGGTCCGTCACTACCCAATTGGGTAGAATAGACATGCCAGCCAGCATCAATGCTGGCACTGAACACAATCTCTGCCTCATTTCCCTCCAGTGTCTTCAACTGAGAAGTAAAATGAACAGGATTCACCATCTGTGCAAATATAGATAAGCCTATCAGCAGTAAACTAATTGTACTAAGAACCCTTTTCATAAATCGTTTTATATTATAACCACCATCAATGGAGAGAGCAAAGATAGGTATATTTTTTCATAATCCCAAACTTTTATGAAGGAACTTGCATAAATGGCCGTATCTACAACTATCCTGGCGTAGTATTGCTACCAAACAACGAAAAGGAGCCTCGCTCTGTGACGAACGAGACTCCTTCTTCCTCCTTAAACCCTAACAACTAATCTATGTTGATCTGTCGAGACACTTTTACTTTCTCTTCCACTACCTTCGGCAGATCCACGGTCAGTACACCATGCTCCACTTTGGCAGAAATCTGCTCCTTGTTCACATCGTCAGGCAGAATCAGTGTCTGCTCATACTTTGAGTAACTGAACTCACGACGCAGATAGCGGGTGTTCTTGTCTTCCTCCTTATGCTCCTGCTTACTCTCCATCTTGATAATCAGGTTGCCCTCATCGTTGATGTGTACATTGAAATCTTCCTTCTTCATACCTGGAGCGGCAAGCTCTACGGTATAAGCCTTATCCGATTCCTTCACATTGATGGCCGGAGCCGTAGCATTGGCTTTGGGCATATAGTCTGCATCAAACAGGTCGTTAAACACGGTAGGAATCCAACTGTTAGTTCTCATCATTGGCATCATAATCTTTACCTCCTAATTCTATTTTTAAGTTGTACATTATTTATTTTCTTCTGAGTACCTTTCGGCGCTCGTTAAACAATATGCAACTTAAATGCCAAAGTGTATTTTATGTCATTTTGTCGTTTCTTTCTGCCATATTGACATAAGCAGCTTTACTGCCTGCTCTACAGTAGGGATGTCTGCAATCGTCATGGAACGCTTGCCATTGACCTCGCGGAAATTACAACGACGAGGGTGCTGTGCGACAAAAGACAGGATGCGGTCAAAGGCCTCGCTTTGATAGAAAGGACTATTAGGATTGGAAACAAAGAAGAGCGACAGACGTCCTTGTTTCAGCACAACTTTCTCACAACCGAGTTGTTTTCCATAACGACGAAGCGGTACTACCAACATCAGTTCCTCGCCCACATGGGGAACAGGACCGAAACGATCGACAAGTCGGGTACGGTAGGCTGCCAATTGTTCATCGGTATGCAGTCCGTCCAGTTCGCGATAGAGCAACATGCGCTCAGAATCGCTGGGCACATACCGGTCAGGGAAGTACATCTCAAGGTCACTTTCCAGGGAACAGTCAGCGACAAATGAGGAATGAGAAGTGAGAAATGAGGAATGAGATTCCGCTTTGCTACGCTTAGGAGAATGCTCTGGGGCATTACTTATTTTTTCATTTCCCATTTCATTATTGAGTTCTACTACTGCCTGCTGAAGAATCTTCACATAGGTCTCGTAACCCAGATCGGCAATAAAGCCACTTTGTTCGGCACCCAGCAGATTACCTGCACCACGGATGTCAAGGTCTTGCATAGCAATGTGGATACCACTGCCCAAATCGCTAAAATTCTCCAAAGCCTCTAAACGGCGACGGCTCTCAACAGGGAGGTCGGCCAAAGGCGGTGCCAACAGATAACAGAAAGCCTTACGGTTGCCACGACCCACACGACCACGCATCTGATGCAGGTCGGAGAGACCGAAGCGATGGGCACCATTGATGATAATGGTGTTAGCATTAGGGATGTCGATGCCATTCTCTACTATCGTGGTAGAAAGGAGCACGTCGTAGTCATAGTTGGCAAAATCAAAGATGACCTGTTCCAGTTCCTCTGGTTTCATCTGTCCATGTCCCACAGCCACACGCGCATCAGGCACATATTTCAGAATCATCTCTTTGAGACGCGTCAGGTCGTTGATACGTGGATTGACGAAATACACCTGTCCATTACGCGACATCTCGAAATTGATGGCATCGGCTATAATCTCCGCACCAAAGGTATGAATCTCCGTTTGGATAGGATATCGGTTGGGAGGTGGTGTCTGAATGATACTCAGGTCGCGAGCCCCAACCAGCGAGAACTGCAGGGTGCGGGGTATGGGCGTTGCCGTCATGGTGAGTGTGTCAACGTTGGTCTTCAACTGGCGTAGCTTCTCCTTGGTAGAGACGCCAAACTTCTGTTCCTCGTCAATAATCAGCAGACCGAGGTCATGAAACTTCACCGATTTACCAATAAGCTTATGCGTACCTATCAGAATATCTATCTTGCCTGCCTCCAGGTCTTTCAACAACTCCTTGGTCTGCTTGGTGGAACGGGCTCTGGACAAATAATCCACACGGACGGGGAAATCCTTCAAACGCGACTTAAAGGTCTGGAAATGCTGGTAAGCCAAGACGGTGGTAGGCACCAACACAGCCACCTGCTTGGAATCGCAAGCAGCCTTGAAAGCAGCACGCACAGCCACCTCGGTCTTGCCAAAGCCTACATCACCACATACCAGACGATCCATAGGGCGCGCCTGCTCCATATCAGCCTTCACATCCTGAGTGGCCTTCAACTGGTCGGGCGTATCCTCATACAGGAAACTGGCTTCCAACTCCTGCTGCATGAAGGTATCAGCAGAGAAGGCAAAACCTATCTCACGACGACGGGCTGCATAGAGTTTGATCAAGTCACGGGCTATATCCTTCAACTTGGCCTTGGTGCGTTCCTTCATGCGTTCCCACTGGCCTGTGCCCAAATGGGAAAGACGAGGTGGCTCGCCATTGTCCTGTGCCTTATACTTTGATACCTTATATAAAGAATGGATAGAGACGTAGATGGAGCCTCCGCCCTCATACATGATTTTTATCATCTCCTGATAGGAGTCGCCCTGGGGCATGCGTACCAATCCGCCAAACTTGCCTATGCCATGATCTACATGCACCACATAGTCACCCACCTCAAACTGCTGGATTTCTTTTAATGTCAAGGCCACCTTACCAGAACGGGCCTTATCAGTACGGAGATTATACTTGTGGAAGCGGTCGAATATCTGATGATCCGTAAAAACACAGAGCTTCAGGTTGTTATCTGCAAAACCCTCGTGAAGCGTCTTCTCCACACCATCAAAACGGATAGCACCTTTCTCCTCGAAGATGTCGCGCAGACGGTCTAACTGCTTGGGACTGTCAGCCAAGATACAGAGCCGATAGCCATCAGCCAGATAACGCTCCAACGACTGTTGCAAAAGGTCAAAATTCTTGTGGAATTGGGGCTGTGGCGAGATATGGAAAGTAAGGGTTGCATCGGGCAATCCCGAAGGACGGTGTCCCATTTCCACTCTGCGGAAGGCCACAGCTTCGCGACCGAACTGTGGACCACTGATCAGTTGCAAATCCTTACGCATCTCTCGCATAATGGCCTGCTGCTCTTCTTCGGTAGCACCTTCCAAACGCTCGGTCATTGCTTGTTGGGAAAAACCTTCCTGATAGATGCGGTCAATAGCATCACGGACATACAGAAAGTCTTTCACCACCATCAGCGTATGGTCGGCAAGGAACGAAAAGAACGATATCTTGTTATCTTCTACCACACCCAATTCGGGTACTATCTCTACCTGTTCGCACTTTTCTTTCGACAACTGCGTGTCAATCTCAAAAGTACGGATAGAGTCAATATCATCGCCAAAAAGGTCAATACGACAAGGCAGTTCACTACTATACGAATAGACATCAAGAATGCTGCCACGTAAGGCAAACTGACCTGGTTCATAGACATAGTCAACCTCGCTGAATCCCAATTCACGCAAGGTCTTAACAGTTGCATCCGCATCCAATGTATCACCCTGGCGAAGCGTTAAAGTACGGTCATCAAGCACTTTCTTGGAAACTACCAGTTCTGCAATAGCCTCGGGATAGGAAACAACAAACAAATGGCAATTGTCCGTTGACAGTTTTGCCAATACCTCCGTGCGCAAAATCTCGTTAGCGGCATCACGCTGAGCGTATTTCACAGCACGACGATAACTGGAGGGATAGAAAAGCACCTTCTTGTCACCCAACAACTGTACCAAGTCGTGGTAAAAATAGCCCGCCTCGTCGGCATCTTGAAGGACAAAGAGGACGGGAGTCTTCAATTTGCCAGACAAAGCTGCAAACAACATGGGGGCTGACGAGCACAATAAACCCTCGAGGAAAATGGTCTTTATCGACTTCTTCCCCAGTGTGTCAGCCAAGGCTCCCACTTGTGGCAGCATGGCATATTGTTTTAACAAATCACTGACCTTCATACGTATTTCGGGACAAAATTACAAAAAAAAACTAAACTCTAAACCCTAAACTCTAAACTTTTTATTATCTTTGCATCCGAAATCATTAAAAAAGTATAGCCCTATGCACACAAGCGACAGCATCGTCATTATTCCTACTTACAATGAGAAGGAGAACATTGAGAAAATCATCCGGGCCGTGTTCGGACTGGAGAAATGTTTTCATATCCTAGTGATTGATGACGGTTCGCCAGATGGTACTGCCAATATCGTGAAAGGCATGATGAAGCAGGAAGAGTATGCCGACAGGCTCTTTATTCTTGAGCGTAGCGGAAAGCTGGGACTAGGTACGGCCTATATCACTGGTTTCAAATGGGCTTTGGAGCGTGACTATGGTTATATTTTCGAGATGGATGCAGACTTCAGTCATGACCCCAATGACTTGCCACGACTGTATAGTGCCTGTGCCGACGAGGGCTACGACGTTGCCATTGGTTCACGCTATGTCAGTGGTGTCAACGTAGTTAACTGGCCTATTGGTAGGGTGCTGATGAGCTATTTTGCCTCAAAGTATGTACGCATTGTGACTGGCTTCCAGGTACACGATACCACTGCAGGCTTCAAGTGCTACAAGCGTCGCGTGCTGAAGACCATCGAACTGGACAAGGTCCGTTTCAAAGGCTATGGTTTCCAGATTGAGATGAAGTTCACAGCCTATAAAATTGGCTTTAAGATTAAAGAGGTACCTGTTATCTTCGTCAACCGCCGCGAGGGAGTTTCCAAGATGTCTGGTGGCATCTTTGGTGAAGCCTTCTTTGGTGTGATGCGCCTTCGCTGGGATGGTTGGACGAGGAAGTACCCTCAGATTAAAGATTAAACACTCAACTTTCGCGAGTTGAGTAAGGAGTTGGGTAATACTTTAATTACTGGTCAGGATTCTCCACATATCCTTGGTACTCTGGTACTAAGGCAGACATCACACTATCATAGGCCTGACGCATAGTGGCCTGCACATTCTGGCTACCCTGTCCGATAGGATAGATAGGCTGGTGAATGGTGAGCGACAGTGGATGCCAATTCGCAAAATGCCAATCCCGCATACGAGGCATGATGTCAAACGAGCCATTGATGGTCAGAGGCACTACGGGCAACTGCAACTCATCAGCCAAGGCAAATGCTCCCTTCTTGAACTCGCCCATGTGACCTGTAAACGAACGAGCACCCTCTGGGAACACGACAACAGACAGATTACCTGACTCCAGAATCTGACGGGCAGTCGTGTATGTCCTGCGCACGGCTCCCACTCCACGTCGGTCCACCATAATCTGGTGTGACTTGCGACAAGCATAGCCTACAAAGGGAATCTTGTTAATCTGGTACTTCATCATCCATTTGAAGTTACGACCCAGATACCCGTAAATCAGGAATATGTCAAAAGCTCCCTGGTGATTAGCCACAAACACATACGACTGGTTGGGTTCCAAATGCTCACGACCTTCCACCTTGACAGGCAACAGGAAAGCGTGGGTAATGACACGAGCCCACCATCGTCCTGGGTAATAGCCCCAATAGTGACCATTTCCAAAAGTACATCCTAAACCCACCGTAATGGCCGTCCAAATGGTCATCAGGATGGTGATAGGTAATGCAACGACTAACTGGTAAAGGCAATATAGGTACTTCATTTCTTTTTTAACGTGATGACAACTATCTCACCAGGCTGACCAAGTCGGAAGGGTATGATTCCACCCAGGCCTGATGATACATGAATGGCACGATCGCCCTCATAAAAAGTACCATAGCACTCGCTATACGTAAAGTTCGCAGGCGTCCATCCAAACAAGGAGAACTGTCCACCATGCGTATGACCACTGAGTGTCAGCTGGGCATTACATTGGGGCAATATCTTGGCACGCCATGCATTGGGGTCATGCTGCAACATCACCGTAAACGACTTGGGTGAAACACCTTTCATCGTCTTGCGCACATCACCGTTTCTAGGCATACGCTTCTGCACGCCCCAGTTCTCCATACCTGCAATGACAATGCTGTCATTGCCTCTACGGATAATGCGGTGTTCGTTCATCAAGAGCGTCCAGTTCATCTGTCGCTCCAACTGCTGTGTTTTCAGGTCATTCTGCTTTTTGGTAGCCTCATCACAGTCGAGATAGGTGGCGTAGTCATGGTTTCCCAATATACTATATACTCCATCTGGAGCATGTAACTGGCGGAATGGCGCAACCTTCGACACCAGTTCTTCGGGACGCAGGTTCTGCAAATCGCCTGTGAAGACTATCATGTCACCCTTCTGTGCATTGATACTGTCAACGATTTGTGGCACCATCTCGTTTAGCCAACCATCGAAGGTATCCACATGGGCATCAGAGAACTGTACGATACGATAGCCATCGAAAGCCTCCGGCAAGTCCTTACTGGCAAACTCTATCTGACGCACCTCTATCTGGCTGAAGCCAAAAGTCATTCCGTAGATTACCAAGCCTATGATGACACAGGCCAGTCCCAGGCCTACACGACGACCATAGCGTCGGTTCAGCAGTTTACTGCACAGAAAATAAGAAAGGAGGGGAACCAAGATGAATCCCATCACTACAAAAAACAAAAAAGAATATCTTGCTATCATACTACTATAAATTAGCACTTAAAAACTTACGTATCACCTCTACTGGCAAGCCCCGCCTGTGGGCATAGTCCACCAACTGGTCTTGGCCTATTTTTCCTACTGCGAAATAGCGAGCCTGCGGATGCGCCATCATCAACCCCGACACACTGGCATGGGGCTTCATAGCACCACTCTCCGTGAGTCGGATACCCACCTGCCTCAATCCTATCAATTCGTCGATGACGAAGTTCAGACTGGTGTCTGGCAACGAAGGATAGCCCACAGCAGGACGAATGCCCTGGAATTTCTCTATATGCAGCTCCTGCATCGTGAGCTGCTCATCAGGGGCATATCCCCAGTAGTTCTTCCTTACCTCTTCGTGCATGCGCTCTGCAGTAGCCTCTGCAAGTCGGTCTGCCAAGAGCTGCACCATCATCTTCTGAAAAGTATCATGGTCGAAGTCGGTTTCCAGCCCCATGTCCACTGAAGTGGCAAACACCCCTATCCTGTCTGTCTTTCCTGATGACAGTGGGCGGATGAAGTCTGCCAGACAAAGCGATTCTGCATCGGGTTGTTGCTGGCGGAGCAGAGGGATACGTCGTTCACCCACCACGATGTCATCCCCATCGCTATTGGCTTCAAAGAGTTGAAACAAGGCATGTGTGTGATAATGCCCCTGCAACTTCATCAAGGTCTCCCCGGCCTCTTCACGCAACTTCTCCTTCTCTGCCTCGGGCTTGTTATGCATGCCCCACGCATAAAAGAAATAGTCCCAATTGATATAGGGCGCAACGTCATTGATCTGATAATCAAGAAGCATGGTTGAAAGTTATTTCCTCGCCCAGTACATCCGTATTCACACATCCGTCAGCAAAGACGGTCTTTCCGTTACACAACGTACGCTCCACACGCCATTGGTACTCATGACCTTCCATAGGACTCCATCCGCACTTGCTTTGAATAACGTCCTTTGTCACTGTCCACGGACTACGTGGACGGACAATGACCATATCGGCACGATAGCCCTTGCGCAGGAAACCGCGCTGTTCCACCCCAAACAGTCGGGCTGGGTTGTGACACATCAGCTCTACCATCCGCTCAAGGGACAGCACTTTCTCATCTACCAATTCGAGCATGGTAACCAATGAGAACTGAATCATAGGCATACCACTGGCTGCCCGTACGCATCCTCCTTGTTTCTGTTCCAACAAATGAGGGGCATGGTCTGTACCAACCACCGTGATATGACCATCTGTCAATGCCTGACGCAACAAGAACTGGTCAACGGGTGTCTTGATAGAGGGATTCACCTTGATGCGAGCTCCCAGGCGTTGGTAGTCCAGTTCTGTGAAATAGAGATGGCCCACACAAGCCTCAGCAGTGATATTCCCACCTATCAGCTCGAGTTCCTCCGCAGTGGAGAGATGGGCTATATGCAGTCGCGTTCCATATTTCTTTGCCAGTTCCACAGCTCTTCGCGACGAGGCCAGACAAGCTTCCTCGCTACGAATCAGGCTATGCAGGTTTACCTGCGGGTCCTCGCCCCAGGCTTTCTTGGCCTCCTCCATGTTGTGATTGATGAGGTATGTGTCCTCACAATGTACCATCAGTGGCAACTTAACAGTAGAGAAGATACGTTCCAGAGCCTCTTTCCCGTCCACCAGCATATTCCCCGTAGATGATCCCATGAACAGTTTGATGCCAGGAATACGATGTGCATCCAGTTGGGCGAACGTTTGGACATTGTCGTTGGTGGCACCGTAGAAGAAGGAGTAGTTCACGTGACTGCTCCTACGGGCTCTTTCAAACTTGTCGTTCAAGGCTTCCAGTGTAGTGGTCTGTGGCTTGCAGTTAGGCATATCGAAATAGCTGGTCACACCACCGGCTGCTGCTGCCCTGCTCTCACTCTCTATGTCAGCCTTCTCCGTCAGTCCCGGCTCACGGAAATGCACATGGTCATCAATCACACCAGGTAACACATAACAGCCCGAGGCATCGATGATCTCGTCAAACGATGACTCGGGCTGCTCTTTCGTAATATCTATGATGTTGCCGTCTTCGATAACAACATTGCCATCGAAAATCCGACCTTCATTAACGATGCGTCCCCCTTTGACCAGTATGCTCATTTTTGTTCAGGGACGTTGGTCAGTGGAGTTGCTGGCTGCGACGGCATGGTGTCGGCCTGAGGCTGTACAGTCTCATTCATTCCATTCATGCGAGCCTCATTCTCCTGAGCGGTCTTATAATAATCCTTCACGTAAGGATCGTTTTTAAACTTATCAGTAGCCTTCGACATGATGTCCTCTATCTGTGGGGTAAGCACAGGGAAGCGATACTGACTGGTAATCATCATGAAGACACCAGGGCCCAGCACATTGTCGAAGTTGTTGATAACAAACTTGGTCACCAGTTCGTCTTCCTCAGCAGCTATGGCATTGGCCTCAGCAGAGAGCTTGCGGTCTATTTCCATTTCGTCGATACCGTCCAACAGCATCTGACTTTGCCTGTGCGATAACTCGTTCATGCGGTTAGACAACTGGTTATGCTTGTCAATGAACTTATAAAGACTATCGTTCAGCGGAGTTCCGCCAACGCTTTGCGAAGCATTGTCAATCTTGATGGTGATATCCCCCTCTTCCAGCACAACGGGCATAATACTCTCGTCGCCCATAAAGAGGTTGGCCATGCGTACGGTGTCCAATAGTCCGGCAAAGTGAAATTCACCATGCACCACGTCACAAGAGTCGATATTCTTCACCTCGCTGTCCTTGAGGGCCTTCAGGTAGAGTTTGCTACCGTCCAGGGCAGAAATCGACGAAGATCCCTGCACATTATAGGAACTTGCACACGACGAAGCCGCTGCTACGAGGATAAACATATAGAGAATTTTGTTCATAGACAAATCATAGTTACTTAAATCATTGGCAAATGTACAACCTTATATCGAAATAAGAAAAAATATTTGCGCATTTTAAAACATTTGCGCAATTATTAGCGTTTTTTTGCCTCTTTTTCCAATTCGTTAGCAATTCTGTGGCTGGCATAAAGTTGCAAGATAGCAGCTACGAGCAATACGACAATCCAATTGTTGTGTACATATTTTATATATAGCAGCAGGTCGATGCCAAAGAAGTTCGACTGGTTGGCCAGCATCAGCAGTCCAGCCAACAGGAAAAGCACATCACTTGTCAACAGGATGCGACGCAGGCGACGAACCGTAAAGTTATTGCCTTCATACGTCTGGCGCATCTGCATGGCGGCAAACATCAGTGCCCCTGGGGCGAAGATGTAGGCTGCCCACGATTGCAGGAACATGCTGCCGCCTGCTCCCACCACCATCAGCAGTCCACCGACAAGCAGGATGATTGTTTCTGTTTTACTCAGTTGTCTCATTCGTTATGATACTGGATGGAAGGCGCTCATCATCACTCAGCACAAAGATATCCTCATCATCTGTTTTCATAAAATAGCGTTCACGGGCTATCTTCTCTATCGACTTCGGATCACTTTCCAACTCCCTGATTTGGGCTTGGTCGTGCTTGTAGCGTTCTTCGTATTCATTGATTTCCTCTTTCAGCTCCCCAATGTATTGCTGGTTGCGGAGATGTTTCCACACACTGTTTTCATCCAGGAAGCCGATAAAAAGGATAGCGAGAAAGGTCACAACGATATATTTCAGACCCTTCACCTTGCTAATACGAAGCCAAATATCCTTTACCTTCTTCATCTTATATAAGTTATTTGATGTCGTAGTTGACGTAGTTGCCAGCGCGTTCGTTCATCCGCAACTGACGGAGGGCAAAAGTCTTTGAATCGACAACGAGTACAAATGATGTGAACATCTTACGTTTCTTACCTGTGGGCGTAATGGTAACGGTTTGCTGTCCATTCTTAGTTACGATGGTCATGTCCTCGCCTGTTGGGATAGGCTGACCATTGATAACGGCGTTCAACACTTTCTGGAAAGTGGCAAACTGGGTATTCCGCTTGCTGTCGGTCACATGTTTCTTGCCGTCCATAATCATCGTAAACTTCGTACCGTCCATCTGCAGCTGGTTGCGTCCCTCATCGGTAGAGATGCAGATATAGTCGGGCTTACGGATGGTCAGTGTTCCTGTGCTGACGGCATCGGTGGTCAGAGCAGCCTGATGGCGGGTACGTGTCACGTTCTGTGCCTCTGCAGGGCTCCATGACAATTGACAAATAATCAATGATAATACTAAAATCAGTCGTTTCATATTTTTCACTTAACACTTTTCACTTATCACTTTTCACTTACGTATAAAGTCCTCCATTGATAGAGATCACGTTACCTGTAATATAACCAGCCTTAGGCGATACCAGGAAAGCAACCAGGTCAGCCACCTCCTCAGGGGCACCGAAGCGGTTAGCAGGTATTGTCTTCTTCAGGGCAGCCTCGTCAAGTCCTTCAGTCATGTCAGTCTTGATGAATCCTGGGGCAACAGCATTCACCGTGACCCCCTTTCGTGCCACCTCTTGGGCCAGTGCCTTCGTAGCAGCAATGATACCGCCTTTGGCTGCCGAATAGTTTGTCTGTCCGGGCAGACCTTTCAATCCACTGACACTCGCCATGTTGACAATGCGACCGAATTTGTGTATCTGCATGGCAGGCAGCAGGGGCTGGGTGACATTATAGAATCCCGACAGCGTGATGTCAAGCACACGGTGCCAATCATCCTCGGGCATCAGTGCCATCACATTGTCACGGCGGATGCCGGCATTATTCACTACTACCTCGATATATTCCTCAGGATGGCGCTGTTGCCAGTCAGCCAGTGCCTGACGCACCTGCTGGCTGTCGCTGACATCGAAGCGCATCAACTCTCCCTGACCATTCAGCAAGGCAAGTGTCTTTTCCGCCTCAGTCTGATTGCTGGTATAATTGACAATCACTTGATAGCCCTCCTGGGCCAGTTTTACTGCGATGGCCTTACCGATACCACGGCTACCACCTGTTACTAATGCATATTTCATTTTATTATCGTTTGAATATAGTCTTTTCCTAACAATTCGCCACAGGTCTGCAGCGCGGTCATCGTTACACCCTCCACTCCATGCAGCATCAGACTCTGTCCTGTCAGCAACAGATTGGGTATAGAGGTTCTGGGCGAGAGCGTAGTCATCAATATGTTGCGACAGTCCTTACGCACGCCATAGGCTGAGCCACAGGGTGACAACGTGTAGTCGCGATAGGTCAGCGGCGTACTGATGTATCGTTTCTCCACCATACTGCCCAGTTCGGGAACCACCCTTTCAGCCAAGTGGATACACTCGTCGGCAAGATGGTTTTTCAGCATGTCGTAGGTTTCTCCCCTATGCCCTACCGTCGTATGCTCCCATGCCTCGAACAGTTTCCACGACACAGGGGTCATCAGGTCTATCTGGCGGGCATAGTCACCCTCTTCGGGCACCCTGCAACTCACCATCACACCGCCTATGCCTCCCACGTCTTCACTGAAGGTCCACACATTCGGTTTCCTATAGTAGTATTTGTTGTGGTTGAAGTAAGGCAACACGCCTTTTTTCAGCACCAGCGATACGGTGAGGATACCTGTACTGTTCTCCATGGCGTTGATGCGACGACGGAACATGTTTTTGATGACCTTCGATTCGTCCAGCCATCCGAATGTCACCTGAGGATGCACGTCGCTGATGAACACATCGCCTTCATAGACATCGCCTTTCGAGCATCGGGCAGCCACAATACGGCCATCCTTCTCCTCCAGCTTATTGACTTCCGCATGGCAGACTACTTTTCCACCCATCCGGTTGATGTCGTCCACCAAGGCATTGACTATCAGATGTCCGCCACCCCGTAGTCTCCAACTGCTCCCAATATAACTGCTCATGCCATGGGCAAAGGTGAACAGTGGCAACGACTCACGGCGCAGCTCCATCTTGATGGCAGAGCCTGACAGCACATTGATAAGCAATGAGTCGCGGAAGAGTGATTTCATCCAGTCGTAGGCATTCACAGGTCCTATCTCCTCCATGGAAGGCAAGTGGCGCATCAGCTCCACATACTTTCTCAGACCCTCCTTCTCCTTTGGGAAATACTCGCTCAATGTACGGGCAAAATGATTGTAGCCTTCTGCCATCGGAAAGGTCTGGTGTCCAATGGTCACACGGTCAAACCCGTCTGCATCCAAGCGAACCCACGGCAGCTTCATCAGTCCCAGATGTGAGAAGATGCTATGCAGTTGCTGACCCTCGGCCAGGCCTCCTATATAATGGAGTCCCGTGTCAAAGGAAAGGCGGCCTCGCTGATAACTCTGCATACAGCCTCCTGGCTGAGCCTGTCGCTCCAGTATCAGCACCTTCTTTCCCTCGCGTGCCAACAGCGAACCGCATACCAGTCCGCCGAGTCCACTGCCTATGATCACCACATCATATCTCATATCTCTTCACTTTTCACTCTTCACTAGGGCGAAGCCCGCTCACTTTTTCACTTTCTCCAGCCATCGGTAGATAGCAGGTTGCAGCACATAGGACAGGATAACAGCAGAAAGCAGTCCTACCAGTGTGGTAAAACCGACACTGCGAATGGCAGGATGCTGGGCTATGAGCATACTGCTCACCGTCGTGATAAGCACAATAGCACTAAGCAGAATCGCTGTCTTGTGCGACTCTATGATATGTGACTTGCTGGTCAGCCCGTGCATAATGAAGATACTGTAGTCAACACCTATACCGAAGATAAAGGTAGAGATGATGATACTGATCAGATTGAACTGCACATTGAAGATGACCATCACACCCAACACGATCAGCCAGCTAAGCAGGATAGGCGCAAAGGCCAACAGTGTATGACGTCCGTTGAAATGGAACGACAGCCACAGCACGATGAGTACAAAGACCATCGAGAGCCATTGCAATAGGTTAAAGTCCTCGTTCATCTCCCTCAGCGTGTCCGTCGTATAATAATAGGTGTCAAGCACCAGCAAATTGGGCTCTTTGGCAATGGCATCACAGATGCGCATATAGTCACTCTCACTGCTGCGCACTGAGTCGTTCTCGCAGCGTACAGAGGTGAATACGAGATAGTCGCCGCCATACGACTCTTCGGTAAGTGTCGATTGGTAGCCCGCAGGAATAATACCTGCACCATAGAGTGCGTCAGGCTCGTAGTCGCGGGTGGCTATCTCAAAGAATGGGGCGAAGGCTTCAGCGTTCAGTCCTGCCTGTGGAGCCGTCTGGGCTATCAGGCTTCTGACTGTTGCCAGCCTTTCGTCCGTCCAGTACCGTTTCCAGGCATCGATACGCTCCTGTTGCTGGCGCAGCGGAACGAATATCTGGTTGGTACGGGTATAGCTCTTGACGAGACCTAAGCGTTGCAGCGAGTCGAGCTTGCTGTCCAGCAAGGCAAATTTCTCGATGGCTTCTTCCATCGTGCGTCCCTGACTGGCAAAATACTTGGTCTTGTCGTTGGTATAGGTTTTTTCGCGTAGCAGCTGTTCCGAGTGTTCCGTCAGCGGATGGTCATAGCCCAGGTTGTGCATGTCGGCATCAAAGCGGGTGCCACCGACAATAAAGGCTCCCACACAGACGACAATGATCAGAAGGATAGCTGCTATTAATGGTTTCTTACGGTCGAAGGGGTAAGTGATGACACAGTTGATGAAAGCGGGGAAACCACCTCCGGCAGAAGGTTTTTCACTGTTCCCTTTTCCCTTTCCCCTTAATATCTGCGGCAGGTATGCCAGGGAGAACAGCGTGGTACCCAGAATGGCAAAGGCGGCAAACAGTCCGAAGTCGCGCAGCAGGTCAGTCTTGACAAACAACAGTCCGGCAAAGGAACCGATGGTGGTCAGACAGCCTAACAGCACTGGCTTCACCTGGTCGCGGAGCAACTGTTCCGTATCGCTGACAAACTGATGATGGGTCAACACATGGAGCACATAGCTCAGTGCCACACCTAATACCACACCTCCAATGCCAAGTGCCAACAGCGAGAACTCGCCTTTCAGCCAATACATCATGGTCAGCCCGAACAGGGTACCGAATACTACGGGGAGCAACAGCAGGGGGATGGTGTCCCAGCGACGGAAGCAGACCAGCAGGAACACCAGTACCAACAGCAGGGCTCCTGCTATCGTGGTAGTCAGGTCGTGCTTGATCTGGGTGGCATTATAGAAGCCACTGGCAGGTGTGCCGTGATAGCTGATTTCCACCTCTGGGTGCTGCTTAGCAAACTGCTCTATCTGCGTGTTCAGCATCTGGAACATGGCTGAGCCTTGTCCCGTATTCGTTGCCGAATAGCGTGGTGTGATGAAGGCAATACATACCGTTGAGTCAGGCACAAAGAAGTGGTTGTCGATGGTCTTGTAGCTTCCACCGGCACTGGTCAACGGCTCCATCTGGTCAGCCAGCACGCTGCGCAAGCCCATCGGGTCCATCTGGAGCAGTTCTGGGAACATCGACCCGAACTCGCCCGTCATGTCTTCCCTGTTCTGCTGCATCTGGCGGACAAAGTGTTCGCGCGTCAGCAGCGTGTCAAAACGTGCATAGGCGGCTGTGTCGATATAGGCTGGCAGGTGTTCCGTCAGGTAGTCAATGCCTTCAGGCATCAAGTCTTCGTCCAGCCGGTAGAACACATCACCGATGGTCTGCGTCGTGGAGTCACACTGCAACAGCGAGTCCACAAACTCGTCGCATACCGTTATCAGTTCTTCTGTATCCTTTCCTTCGAACAACAGGAATACCTTATCCTTGATTTTCAGGTCGGCAAAGGCCAGCTTCGTCGTACCGTCCTCGTTCTTCGACGAGGGCATCAGCTTGTTAATGTCCTCCTCCAGATGAAGCTGTACGGCAAAGTATCCGAAGAAGGCAAAAAGGGCAGCCATCGATAGCCAACAGACTATCCGGTGACTGCGGAAATAGCGTGAGAGACGAATAAACAGTTCTGTCATTGCATAAATATCTTCAAATTGATATCGGCTATCAGCTCCTCATCCACATAGGCCTGACCGGTAGCTAGGGTAACGTTTCCGAATGTCAAGCCGAACGTGACGGTGCTCTTAACCCTCTCCCCCGTTCGTGGCCGGCGATAGCACTTGAAGTGCTTCACCTCACCAATCAGTCCCACGGGGGGATGCTCGGCATCCTTCGCCTGAGACCCGGCAAGGGCAGAACACGACTGGGCCAGATGCTCAATGAGTCCTGTCTCTGCCATCGTACCGTCAGGCAACATAAAATAATTATTAGGACTGACACACAGTGTTGTAGCAGCACTGTTGCCGTCACGTTCCTCAAAACCGTCAACCATGATGAATGGCTCACGCTGGGGAATCAGCTTCTTTATATCCTTCTCGCTCTTCACTATTCACTCTTAACTCTTCACTAGCAAAGCGCTTATGCCTGGTGCTGCTCAATGTAGTCGTACAAGTCGTTGAAAGTCTTGATCTTCTTCAGGTCCTCAACGGGGATGGTGATTTTGTAGGTGAACTGTACCAGTGCAATCAGGTCCACCAGGTTGATACTGTCGAGGTTCAGCGTTTCCTTCAGGTTTGCCTCAGGAGCGAACTCGCTCTCTTCAATCTCAAACTCCTCAGCCAGCAGGCTGTTAACTTGTGCGATGATTTCTTCTCTTGTTTTCATTTTCCTAAAATTTAATATTTAACCTTTTAATTTTTTAATCTTTTAATTTTTTTATTTCCTAATTTTCTAATCTTATAAGTTTTTCACGATCAGTGTCGAATTAGTACCTCCGAAGCCGAACGAGTTGCTCAGGAACATATCGAAATGCTGTTCACGGGTTTCGGGGATGACGTTGATGCGCTGTGTCACCTCGTCAGGATTCTCGAAGTTCAGTGAGCCACCGATGAAGTCGTTCTTCATCATCAGCATGGAATAGATAATCTCCGAAGCACCAGCCATCCACATCTCATGACCCGTCAGGCTCTTCGTCGAGGTAACAGGCACACGATAGTCGCCAAACACCTGTGCGATGGCCTCGGCCTCACGGCTGTCACCGATAGGTGTCGAGGTGGCATGGGCGTTCACATAACCGATTTCCTTGATTGACACACCGGCACTCTCCAGACTACGAACCAACGAACGTGAAGGACCCTCTACGTTAGGTGTAGAGATATGGTCGCCGTTGCCCGAGAATCCCCAGCCAAGAATTTCGGCCAAGATGGGAGCACCACGCTTCACGGCATGTTCATAGCTCTCGATTATCAGTGTGGCAGCACCACCACTGGGCACCAGTCCGTCGCGGTCACGGTCGAACGGGCGACTGGCTTTCGTGGGATCGTCGAGACGGGTAGAGAAAGTCTGCAAGGCATCAAACGAGGCAATGCCGTACATGTTGTTCTCCTCTGCACCACCACAGACAATACAGTCCTGCAGACCATTCTTGATAAGCAGGTAGCCCAGTCCCAGCGACTGAGAACCACTGGCACAGGCAGCAGAGGCCGTCAGGTTGATACCCTTCAGATGGAACAACGTAGCCAGGTTCATCGTCACCGTCGAGTTCATCGACTGGAAGATAGCTCCCGAACCACAGGCTGCGGTCAGTCCTGCCTGGCGGAACTTGTCCATTGCCACCATAGTTGCCTCAGCCACCGAATCGTTACCATAGATGACACCCACCTCGTGACTGTCAATATAATCCTGTGTCAGCTTGGCCTGCTCCAGCGCCTGGACAGTAGCCACATAGGCATACTGTGCCTCCTCTGGCATCATCTGGCGCACGTTGCGGCTCAACACTTTCTTCAAGTCAGGCTGTGGCACATTACCACAAATGGGTGAACGGAAACCTGCATCCTTACGCTCCTGACTGAACACTATTCCACTCTTTCCTTCGTACAGCGACTGGCGCACCTCATCAAGTGTCGTGCCGATACACGACCAGATGCCCATTCCTGTAATTACAACTCTTCTTTCCATATTTCTTAATTATCAATTCTCAACTATCAATTCTCAACTATCAACTATCAACTATCAATTAGCGAACGCGTAAAACACCTGCGTCGTTTTACGAACTCCGGTTGCAGCGGTTTCCACTGCGTCAGTTCGCGCACATTGTCCTCCAGCTGCGGACCTGTCTCGGCCCATCGAATCCCATATTTATTATAAATAGGTATAAGGTCGTCGAAGAACAGCGCGTTCACGCCCATTCCCTGATAGTCCGGACGCACAGCCACCAGCAGCATCTCGGCATTGTCCTCGCAGCACCACTTCAGCCCCTTCAGCAAGGGCCACCAGCCAAACGGCCACAACTTACCCTTTGCCTTCTGCATGGCTTTCGACAGGCTGCACATCGTCGCTGCTACGCCTACTATCTCGTCCTTCTCGTTAAACACGATGGGAATCAGTTTCAAGTCTATCAGACTGATATATTTCTTCAGGAAGATATCTGCCTGATCCAGCGATATCTCCGAGAATCCGAAGATGGGAGCATAAGCCTCGTTAAACAGTTCGAAGACCTTCCTGCCATACTCCAACTTCTTCCTGCCAAATTTGTCCAGTTTCTCCACGCGCAGCCCTATCTGCTCACGGGCATACTGCGCTGTGCGGGCATAACGGGCAGGCACTTCCTTGGGAACATTGATGCGTATCTGCACCCAGTCCACCTCCTTCTCGAAGCCCAGGGCTTCCATGTGGCGAGGGTAGTACTCCAGGTTATACACCGTGTTCATCGAGCCCATCAGGTGGAAGTCCTCCACCAGCATACCTTCCTTGTCAAAGTCGGTAATGCCCAACGGACCGTGTATAGCTTCCATGCCCAGCGACTTTCCCCACTGGCTCACAGCCTCCAACAGTGCCTTCGATACGTCAAGGTCGTCCACAAACTCTATCAGCGAGAACCTCACGTTACGTGTCTGCCACTTCTCGTTGGCCTTGCGGTTGATAATACCCACAACACGTCCTACGCATTCCCCGTCGCGATAGGCCACAAATGGCTGAATCTGCGAGAACGAACAGGCAGGATTCTTTTTCTCATTGAAGAGGTTACGAATCTCTCTCTCCAAGTCTGGCACATACTGCGCACAGTTCTCGTAGATACGATAAGGCAGACGAATGAAGTCATCCATCTCCCGTTTGCATCCTACTTTAACAACATCGATTTTACTCATTAGTCACACTGCGAAAGGCCATTCCGCATCCATGATTCTTTTATATAATTTTAATAAATCGGGTGCAAAGGTACAAATAAGTGAGCAAAATACCAAATTATTTGGGTATTTTCGAACATAAGTAACTTCGAGACGACTCTCAAAGGTAATCTTTTTTTTGTAAAATAATGTTAATTCTTAAATTTTCTGTATTTTTTGCCGGTAGTATTAGGATTCCCTAAATGGTATTTTGTCCTGGTCTCTGCCGACGAAAGTTGTTGTACGCCGTCTTTGATAGCACGAAGCATCTCAATCTGGCTGGCTGCTAGCATCTCCGTATCATTCAGGAACATAGGGGAATTAGTGTTAATCATCTGTTTCAGCCCGAGAAAATCACCTAAAAGTGAGATTTAAGTTCAAATAACCACGGAAAAGTTTGTTTTATTTAATAATTATATATATCTTTGCACCATAATTAGGCAAGAACATGATAAAAACGAAGCAAGAAGTTGAACAGTTTCTCAGTCTGTTTGGTGTTAAATTTGACATCTGGGGCATCTTCTATCTCGACAGAGACAAGAACGAAGAAGCACTGAAAGCATTAGGCATCACTCCTAAAGCCAGGGATGAGATTGTGCGCAAAATACAAACTGACGATTATGTGGAGACGCTACCTGCCGACTTCTTCAATGAGATGTGGGTCTTCGGAAAGGACATGGATGGTACAGAGTTGTATATCAAAATTGCATTAGGACAACCCAACAATCGCACCATTTGCATTTCTTTTCACGTTGCAGAACATCCAATCAAATATGCATTTAAATAAAGGAGGACACAATATGGAAAAGTATGTTGAACTGAAAAGTCCGTTTACAGGCGGTAAAGTCAAGGAAGTAAGCACCATAGAACAACACGAATTCCGAAAAGAAATGTTTTCTGTTCATGTAAGGTATTATGTTTGTGAAGACACTGGTGAGCGATTTACCACAACTGAACAGGATGAGCTTCTGTTCAATGAGCTCTATTCCCAATATCGGGTAAACCATAACATCCCATTCCCAGAAGAAATCAAAGCCATCCGACTGAACTATGGCCTCAACTATCAACAGATGACAAAGATACTGGGATTCGGCACCAACCAATATGCCCAATACGAGAAGGGGCAAATGCCCTCGGAGTCAAATGGCAAATTGCTTTCTGCCGCCCAAAACCGTCAGTTTATGCTGCATCTGCTCGAATACAGCCAAACTGAGTTTGGCGAAGATGAATACAAAAAAGTGTATCAGTCAGTGCTAACCGCAGAGGCTAAGCCTGAGAGTGAAGTGCAGAAACAACTTATTTTTCGTAACACCCGCCGCTCCATTTACAACGGATTCGGTATGCTAAGCACCCGAAAAGTCTCAGAAATGGTAAAGTTTTTCATCTATCAGGAAGGCGGTATTTTCCCCACAAAACTGAATAAGGAAATGTTTTATGCCGACTTCCTACACTACAAGATACATGGTCAATCCATCAGTGGCCTTCAGTATCAAGCTATCCAGTATGGACCTGTCCCCGTGCATTACGACACCATCTACGACAACATCGACGGCATCAGCAAGGACATCGTTGTGTCTCACAACATGGAAAGCACACGTTTGAATTGCCAGACATGGGATGCCAGTGCATTTACGGAAGAAGAATTACATACACTTAACACCATCCTGTCTATGGCCCGTCCAATGAGCACCCAGGACCTTATAGCTCAGAGTCACAAGGAAGAAGCATGGTTAAACCATCGTGAAGGCAACCAACTCATACCATACTCTGAAGCCTTTGGGATAAGTGTTGCATGAGAGGCTCCATTCTGAAGCCTTGCCAAAATATCTTGAGCGTAAGACTAACAAGAATGGCTGCAAGTTGATTTTGCAGCCATTCTTCTTGGAAGGTTACTTCAGGTTTTTGAAGTAGTCGCGATACTCCTGGCAGGAGCAACAGGGGCAATCCTTATGGACACCTGGGAGTTCGCAGTGGCCCTTGATTTCAGCAGTGGGATAGTCCACCTTCAGCGATCGGAGCAGGGCTATCAGGGCGGCGCGCTGCTCTGGGGTTCGGGTGTCGGCCTTGCGCCCTCGCTCGTCCAGTCCTCCCTCGTAGCAAATGCCGATGGAGTGGGCATTGTAGTGGAGGGCGTGCATGCCTACCTCTTGCTCTGGGCGTGTCTGGTAGACCTCGCCATCGCGGGTGATGTAGTAGTGGTAGCCGATGCCCTTGCCGTGGAATTTCTCGTTGTGGCACTCACGGAGTCTGTCAACAGGGAAGTGCTGGTTACTGCGGGTAGCACTGCAGTGGATGACGATGAGATTGATTTTACGCATGTTCCTCTGGTTTATTTACAGCTCTGCACGAACAGGGTTGAACTGATGGCCGTGAGGATGGTGATGATGATCTGAATGATTTGATTGACCGTACTTTTTTTCATCTTTGAATGGTTAAGGTTATGGTTAATGTTAGGGTTATTCTAAAGTCAGAGAGAGTGACCAGGCAGGCTTGATGGCCGTATGTTGGACTTGTTGCGAGCTGTTGTCGCCTGGGTGGCCATAGCACTGCCCCTGCCTCACTCTTCTCCTGACTCTATTCACTATTCACTGTTCACTAGCGAAGCGTTTCACTATTCACTATTCACTATTCACTGTTCACTAGAAAAGGGCTACAGCCCTTTTCGCTTAATCGCCATCGCCGAGGTCGTCACCACCACTGTTACCGCCTGTGGTTCCCCCCTGGTTGGTACCACCGCCAGTTGTTCCGCCACCGCCAGTGGTCGTACTGCCGTTACCGGTGGGCTTTGTCGTGGCGCTGGCCTTCTTCAGCTGTGCATCCAGGTTCAGGCTCTTGGTAATCAGTTCGCCGGTGGCACGGGCACGCAGCTTCACGCCCTTGATGTTCTTCGACACGGAGAAGAGTTCCTCGGACACGGCACCGCCGTTGTTCTTGATGCCCAGCGAGAAGATGGCGAGGTCGGCAATCTTCACGTTCTTACCCTCCAGCAGCAGCTCCTTGATACACGACACCATGTCGGTGAGCATACCCTTGATGGCTCCCTTCGAGTAGGGCGTGTTGTGGCTTGCCATGTGTTCCGCCAGCCCGTCCAGCGTGACGGTCTCCTCGATGACGGGGTAGGCGAAGTATTTGCCGTAGGCCGCCGATTTCGAGTTCTTGTTCTTTTTCAATACATACAAAATCATAGCAATGTACTTTTTGACCATTTGGACTTTACGATTTGGCTGCGCGCTTGCCTCGTCGTCTCAGAGCGTTTCTCTGATGATACAAAGGTACTATATTCGGAAACGGCGAATATGCATATCTTGCCACATACAGCCAATTCAATCCACATCGATGCAATAATAGTCACTTAGCAGCTTTACGGCCTTTGGAGGCAGCAGCTTCGCCTTTCTGCTGATTCCCCATTCGTCAAACTGCTTCTGAAAGGGCTTAATCCATTTGCTCATGGTCCCCCTGCCTACGCCGGCCCTGTCGGCCAGCTCTTGTTTGCTCATTGCTCTCATAAAATGATATTACTTACGGTATCCAACTATTATACTTTCAATGGCTAAGTATGATACTTACAATGGCTAAGTATATGGGTGTTTACTTTTCAAAAACATAATCTACTAGGTCTATCTTGCGTTTCTTCTGGTCTGGCGTGGCCTGTCGTTCCAGCAGGGGACTGACGGTGACGGGGTGGCCCAGCAGCCACTCAGCCTTCTTCGCCCTGTGGTACCACTCGTTGTAGGTCTTGCCCGTCGGGTCGGTATCGGGGAAGAGCATGATGCGGCGACGGCGCAGCGGGAACAGGGCACTCTCCGTCAGGCACGACAGCCCGCCAGTGGCCAGCCACAGATACTGGGGGCACACCTCGCTCATGATGACTGCCGTCTTCTCGGCCTCCACCACGGCCACGACCTTCTGCTGGTCCTCGTCCAGCAGGTGCAGCCCGAAGAGACAGTGCGTAACGGGTATCTCCAAGGGACACTCGTAGAACTGGCTCAGCACAGCCGACACCCAGGTGGGCTGATGGTGATGGTCTCGGTGACAGTCTTGCCGGTAGTACATTATCTTGCCGTCGTACACCTGTCTCAGCATGTCAATCTGCCAGAAGATGACACCACCGTCGCGACTCATGCCCAGCCGATAGCGCCGTACGGCACGCTGCATCTGACTCCAGGTCAGGTAGCCCGCAGCGACACAGGCTCGGCAGAACTGGCTCTGGTGACTGACATGACGGTCCACCAAGTGGCCGTCGGTGTGCAGTATCAGGTGGTGTGCGGCCCGCTCTTCCTGTTCCCGCCGGTACTGCTCGTGGAACCTGCGGAACGAGAAGCCTATTTGCTGTTTCAGTCTTGGTCTTTGTATCATGGTTTCTGGTCTTCGTCAACGTTCTGGTGAAGTCATCCCTGTGTACCCTCTTCCGAAACACCTCTCCTACTATAGTCCTTTTTATTTCTGAAATAAAAAAGGGGCTATATAGAGGGGGTGGTTTCTTCAGAGGGGGAGCAGGATGACGACGATACGTCCGCAGCCGTCCTTATCCTTGCGTACCACCCGTTCCTCCTCGGCCATGCTGAACACCTTCTCGTAGTAGTTCCTTTGGCGGATATGCGCCTCGTCCATCACCGCCCTCATCAGGTCCTGATAACCCATCGTGGCACATGATCCCATTACGGTACCGAACAGCTTGCGCAAGTCCCACCTCCACGGAGTCTCTGCATTGTCGGGCTGCTGAATGATGTAGGCACTGTTCAGCGTGTCAACCTTCGCCTTGCCATAGCTTGCAAACTGGCCCCGCTCGTTGCGAGGCTGCAGGTTGGGCATGTCGGCAGCTACGGGCAGTCCCCTGTCGTCCATCTGGTAGCACAAAGGCTCGTCGATGTCGTACTTGCGAGTCATCTCCTGTTCCACCATGAACGTAGGCTTCACGCCCTGCTTCTGGCGGACCTTCCGACATACGAAAACTTCGAACACTTTGTTCATCATCTCCGTACCCAGCCATCCACGCATGCCCCGGTTGTCACTGCTACGGTTCTGGTGCAGCACACAGACCACGTTACACCGCTGTTGCGTAGCCATGTGCATCAGCTTCTCTATCAGTTCCTGAGCCTTTTGTCCGTCGTTGATATCGTGTATCAGGTCACGGATGTTGTCAATAATCACAATGTCGGGATGATATGCCCCTACCCCTTCGGCTATCAGGTCGTAGCGACTGTCAACATCGGCTGAACGGATATTGAAAACAAACAACAACTCTTCGGGAAATTCCTTGATGTTTTCAGCACCCTCGCCAAGCACCATCGGGCACACACGTCTCTTCAGGATGGACTGCGTCGACTGAGGACTCTGTTCGGTGTCAATCCACATCACGCGAAGCTTCTCCTCACGGACACGCTCCAGGTCCAGCACCTTCCGGTCGTCCCCGTCCTTCAGGGCACAAGCCAGCAGCACGGATATCCAGTTGGTCTTGCCCGTCTTAGGTCCGCCAGAAATGGCTGTCATGTCCTTTCGTGGAAAGCATTTCATGCCCTTCAGCTTGAAGAGATACTCCTCTTCTTCCATCTCGCTGTTTATCATGACACGGTGAGTGTCCATGTCTATCAGCACGTTACTGATCGACTCACTACCAGCAGTGTTCATTTCCTGCTCGATTTCCATTTTTTTATTTTCCATCTTAAATAAATTTAGATTGTTTTTGTATAATAATTTCCGAATGCAAAATTACACAAAACGCAATAGACGTACAAGAAAAATAACTGGTCATTACTGAACAGTTCAGCAATGACCAGTTTGGCTGATGATAATCGGGAAATGCGGCTATACTATCTCCGTCAATTCCTCCTTTATCTTATGATATATCTCATCCTGAAAATAGGGATCCGTGTTGGGATTGGTGTATGCGCTGTAGCTGGCTTTCACAAAAGACACCGAAAGATGAAACGACTCCAGGAACTCCTTGAAGGTAGGCCTACGAATCAGAGCCAAATCGATGGCTGCCCTGATAGGGCGCAGAATATCTTTGGCATGTGCCTTCCCATCCATCAATGCCAGCAGTTTGGTGTAAGTCACATCAGCATTTTCCTTACGCGTCACAAAAGAGTAGAACGCAGGAGGTGCAGCCCTGCAGCTCTTTTCCTGGTACGTATGACACATATTGTCCACCCCTTTCAGTTCCTCTATGGTGCGTGGCAATTCTTTTAAAGATTCCATCACCTGGCATAAACACTGGGGTGTGGGTGTTAATTCCTTCTCCTTTCTATTAAGCTTAACCTTCCATCCTTGCCATCCAGCCTCTCTGTTAATGGTGTTTTCCAGTACGCTAACCACCTCTTTGGTAGATGACGGCACCTCGCTGTAATCCTCAATCAAAAATACAGGCAAGTCCTGTCTGAGGTCTATAATTACATAAAGGTAAGGGAAACGCACTTTTGGTTTTGAATGAATAAGGTCTAATGGTTGTTCATAAATTCGCTTGTTAGCCACTCTCATAATGTAAACATCCCTTACCCTTGTTTCCACATACTCATGATGGTAATGAACGTTCAGTTTAGGATCAGCTAAAAAAGTCCATTCTGGGTTTCGGAAGTCCTCGCTAAACAGGTTTGCAAGAACTTCCTTACCTCGTAAACAACAAGACCCTCCCAAATGCAACTGCACAGGTGTGAACCGGCAGGAAAATGAATGAAATTTATACATGATAAGCAAAGTGGTTAAAAATTTAAGTGGCACAAAGGTACAAATATCTTTTCGTATATCAAAACTTGGAGCGAATAAAAATCGGATTTCCATAATATTTATGGTAATCCCATTTTTAAAGTGCTCATTTTACTCCTATTTTTAGTCCCCTAGCAAAGAAAATCAGCCAAAAACATTTGAATATCGTTTTATTTTTGTATCTTTGCAAATGCTATCTGCCCAAGATGGCTGGGATGTCCTTTGAGAAGGATGGAGCCGGTGGGTGGAGCACTACATATTAGAAGGCGTTACTGACGCTTTGTTTTTGGATGTTCGAACTACCACAATCGAAAAGTAGTCTAAAACAAATGCAGAGGTAACTCCACGGGGTGTAGTATATACTCTCCGTAGTGTGCTGCGAGGGCTAATCATGTCCTCATAAGCACACTTTACGGATGTCTGTATACCTCTGCGTGGATGTTTCTCTGTCTGTTTACTACTTTGGCTGTGGTAGGCCAGAACATCGAACAGGCAGATGCAAGCACCCACGTTTTTCTTTTTGTAGTTAGCCAATTAATAAAACCCGTTCGTATTGGGTGTTTACGGACAACGAACAAAAAGAGGAAACAATAGTAAAGGAATAAAATAGCGTCTTTGACATCCTTGGTTGACTGATTAACCAGAATTACGACCTAAGGGAACACATCAGTCGGACAAGCAATTGGATGTTTGCGCTCAAACGGGCGTGGACAGTTAGATTGTTGTCTGATGTGGGCCGTCGTAAGCCTTGGTTAAACATCATCTCTTCCACGCCCCCTTTTCGAAAACGATAAGAGGGCTTTTTCATGTCAAAGAAGAAATATAACGTATTAGATCTGTTCTGCGGATGCGGAGGTTTGTCTCTAGGTTTTGAGATGGCAGGTTTTAATGTAAAGTTAGCCATTGACAACTGGGAAGATGCACTTGTCACTTACCGCAAGAATCACAAAGCGACAAAAACACTCAATGCAGACTTGCTCAAATTGAATCCCCAAATAGTTGAGCAGGAATGTGATGTTCACGATATTGATATCATAATCGGCGGGCCTCCATGTCAGGGATTTTCAGTAGCAGGCAAGAGAATTATTGATGACGACAGGAACAAACTCTATAAGTCGTTCGTCCGCTTTGTTGAGCATTTCAAACCTAAAGCTTTTGTGATGGAGAATGTGCCAAACATTCTCTCTATTGGTGATGGAGCTGTAAAGGAAGCTGTATTAAAAGACTTTACAGGACTAGGGTATAATGTGACATATAAAGTATTGACTGCATCTGATTATGGAACGCCACAGAATAGGCGGAGAGCTATTTTTGTTGGTTTTCATGATGGTAAGGCATTTGAGTTCCCAGGGAAATTAATAGACAAACCTGTAACTACATACGAGGCTCTGTCCGATTTGCCAGAAAATTCAGTTGAAGACGGAAAAAGTTACCCCACAGAACCACAGTCTGACTATCAGCAGTTTATTAGGAAGAATGCATGCAAGCTTTATAATCATCAAATTACTATTCACACACCAGAGACGCAGCAAATAATAGCGATGGTTCCAGATGGTGGCAATTATAAGAATCTGCCAAAAGAAATGTGGGGGGTGCGCAAGGTTCACATTGCATGGACGAGGATGAATAGTCAGAAGCCATGCTTCACAATTGATACAGGGCACCGACACCATTTTCATTATAAATACAACCGCATCCCTACGGTTCGTGAAAGTGCTAGAATTCAATCTTTCCCTGATGACTTTGTTTTCATTGGAAGTAGAACGAGTCAGAACAAGCAAGTTGGTAACGCTGTGCCGCCATTGATGGCAAAGGCAATAGCAGAACAAATAAAAAAAAGTTTATGAATGACAAGTTTTATGTAGTCCCCACAGAGTATTGGCATAGAATACATTTTGTCCGTCCACGTTTCAAAAGTAATATTGAAAACGTGTTGCTATATATGGCTAATGAATGCTGTAAGATACCACGTTGTTCGTGCCAAGAATATAGCGATAGATACTTTAATGCTATTCGCATGTACCCTGGTAACATCGGAATGGCAGATAAAACACTTCACAATTGGCGGACCGAAATTCCTGCATTGTTTGGTTTTTACAACGAGGACAAATTATCGGATGTAACTGAAACATCTAATATGGCAAAGTTCTTACACGAAAAACAAGATCTGACCCAATTCCTTCGTCTATTTTTGATGTCTTTCCAATTCCCTGGTGGTCACATGAAACCACAAGATACTCGTGACATTATTTATTTGAACATTCGTTTTAAGCCAGCCCAGTTTATTATTAAAGTTCTTCTTGAGGGAAACAAATTGCAGGCAAAGAATGATTCGGGAAAAGAAATGTCAATCTCTGCTGAAGAAGCAACATATTGTATCTTTAATGATATTCGAGTCACAAATGGTAGCGTTTCGCCCAAGATAGTTGCACAAACAATTTTGGACAATCGTAAGAAGAAACTGAAGTATTATAACAGGAAGGATAAGAATATTCAATCACTCACAGGAAAACCACGTTCCAAAGGAGATGTTACCCGATATGCTGGTGACATATTGGACTATATGGAGATTGCGAACTTGTTAAATGTCCATTATGGTTACTATTCATTAAAAGAGAATCAGTCACAAGCCATTAGTGCGTTCAACACTGACAAGACCTTTTTCAAGGGATATGAGGGCTTCTACGGACGAAACAATTATGAAACATCTGAACTTTCTGATGTTGAGTCTCTTTGGTTTGATTATGTAAACAAGTCTATGAAACCAGAGTTATTCAAATCCGACATTCGTTCTATCTTACAGCCTAACGAAGAAATTGATGTCGTATTCGATGATAGAATTAAAGATGTTGTCACTTCAGATACAAAGACGACTAAAGACATTGGCAACATTGGAGAGGCGCTAGTATGTGGTCATGAAAAAATGCGCCTAAAGATAAAGGGATATGATAGTTTTATAAGATTAATTCAAATCGTGGACAGTCCCTCTTATCATCCGGGGTTTGATATTGACAGTTTTGAAGCTGATGGTACCGAAGACCATTGCTATATTGAAGTTAAAACCACAATAAGCAAAAAAAAGATCCAAATGTATGGGTTCCATATGTCTCCAAACGAATGGCGAGTCGCCAGTACCATTAAAGAGCATTATTGTGTTTACAGATTGATGTTAAGTGAACAGGATAAAACTTTGTTTGTCCTACGCAATCCTGTTGCACTTTATAAAACAGACAAGATTGATGCAGAGCCACGTGACGGAATGGAGATCTCTTTCACTGAGGAACAATTCAAACCAACGGAATTGCTAGTATGGAGAAGATAAAAGTTGCTTCACTCTTCTGTGGTTGCGGTGGCATGGACTTAGGTGTATTGGGTGGATTTACCTTCCTTGGTAAAGAGTATCCAAAAAATCCTTTTGAAATAGTCTATGCAGTTGACTTTGACGAGTATTGTACCAAGATATACAATGAGAACTTCGAGCATAAGTGCATTGTAAAGGACGTTCGTGACATAAAAACAAATGAATTGCCAGAATTTGATATGCTGATTGGTGGTTTCCCTTGTCAATCTTTTTCTATTTCAGCACAGAATCCACCTCGCCTAGGTTTCAAAGATGAACGAGGCATGCTATTTTTTGAAATGGTAAAGATTCTAAAAGAAAGACAACCAAGGTTCTTTATCGCTGAAAATGTCAAAGGAATCCTTTCGGCAAATGAAGGTAAAGCATTTCCTATGATAATCAAAGAATTTAGAGATGCTGGCTATCATGTTATGCACAAACTTTTAAATGCTTCGGATTATGGAGTTCCGCAAAAAAGAGAGCGAGTGATTATCATGGGATTTCTTAAAGAAGAAGATTCTCGTATGTTTAAGTTCCCTTCTAAAATTAAAAGAGAAGATCGCAAGGTATTAGGCGATGTTGTTTTACAAAAAGAGAACAATAATGAGTCGTTATTCTTTAGCGAGAAAGCTGTTGCCGGAATGATGGCTGTAAGGGATAAGATGAACAAGGGTAGAGCCCAGAATCTGGAAGAGCCATGTAATACAGTTAGTGCACATCTTGCTAAAGTTAGTTTGAATAGTACGGATCCAGTTCTAATAATAAATGGACGTTTCAGACGTTTTTCAACGAGAGAGGCTGCAAGAATCCAATCTTTCCCTGACACATTTAGGCTTGAATCTGTTTCACAAGGAAGACAATACAGGGCTATAGGGAACGCTGTTCCACCAGTTATGATGTGGCATATCATAAAAGCTCTGCAAAAAATATTTGTGGTACGTCAACTTGATTTTCTGTCGACTTTAGAACAATATCCAGAAAACATAATAGTCAATTCTTCAGATGAGAATAATGTATACATGGAAAATCTAAAATACGACAAATCAAAAAATGTATTGATTAGCTATGTCAAATCTGACAATATGGAGCAATATCTTGACAAGTCTGCAAAGATTTATTATACTGGTAAAAGATTCCCTTCTACCGTTGCTCTCAATAAACTATACTATTTTATGCCCTATTTAAAGGGGAAAGGCATTCGCGATTTATATCTAATAAAAATTGCAAGGGTAGGAACTCGCAAAGAAGGACAAGCAGATAATGACCCAACCGACTTTAGATTGGTCTTTGAAATAGAGTATATCGACAAACTCTTCGATGATTTCCAACCAATTAAGCTTGAAATCTGGAGAACATTTACAGACACAAATATGACTGATATTTTCTCAAAAATTGATAATTAAAATCACATTATTATGTCAAAGTTAGCAGATATAATTAAAGAAGAATTTGATAAATATGCAACAGAAAATCGTCAAAGATTTGACCTTCGTTTTTTATCTTCCCCTTTAATTCTTAAACACGTAAACATAATATCAGGTAAAGAAAGTATATATGACATCAGAGATGAAGAAATTATAAAACAAATATATCAAAGTGTTCTAACTGATGTAGATAACATTAATGCCCATCAAAATTATTCAGCAGCAGTCCTTCATTATCGAAAATTTCTTTCATTAAAAATATCAGTAAAGAAAAACTAGAAACGGTCATCTGACAAAGAACAGTAGGGACGGGTACTTGTTTCACTTTCCAAGGTAGCCGTCATGGAATAAGAATAATAGAATTGTACTCCGCCCCTGCAAAGAGCAGACTGCAGGAACGGAGTGCTTATATTAATAAAGGTGTCAGCTGACAAAGACGAGTTTGTTTCCTTGTATGTCGTATTTGACTGGATGGGCAAAAGAAATATTTTTTCCATCGGTAACGACAGAAGTATCGATGCCTCGACGCTGGAACTCATCAATGAGTGCCTGGTCGTGATATACACGCATACTAGACCAACCTCGGCATTGCACCTGGGTGTTGAAAATGCTTACTAACTGGGGAATCTGCATGTCTGCATACTGCAGGGCATAGCGAATGTAATAAATGTGATTTTGCATAACTTTTTGTTTTTGAAGTTTAATAATTAACTATCCACATCGTGACTTTACCACCGTGGCTAAGTTATGTATAACTGGTTGCCTCCATGCTGTTGGCAACCTTAGCTCGGTTGGTGAGTCCATCCGAAGATGACTGCTCTTGATGCTTTCTGTGTGCAAAGATACAAAGAAATTTTGGACAATAGAAATAAATTCCTTAATTTTGCACTCATGAGACACAAGATTTACGTAGCAAGCAGCTGGAGGAATGTGCATTACCCTGAGGTGGTAGCCAAGTTGAGGGAGGCAGGACATGAGGTGTATGACTTCCGTAATCCGCCATCGGGCGATCCTGGATTTAAATGGAGCTGTGTGAGTGAGGACTATATGGAGTGGTCGCCACAGCAGTATCGTGACATGCTGCAGCATGAGAAAGCGGTAAGGCAATTCCATAATGACATCGAGGCGATGGAGGCTTGCGATACGTGTGTCATGGTGTTGCCTTGTGGGCGTAGTGCTCATACAGAGGCTGGATGGTTTGCTGGGCGTGGAAAGTTGACGATAGCCTATATCCCAGAGAAACAGGAGCCGGAACTGATGTACAAGCTGTTCAATAAGGTTTGTTGCTCAATAGAGGAACTTATAGACGCACTTAAGTGATATGGACAGACTAACCGCACAACAAAGACATTCAAATATGGCGGCTATCAAGTCGAAGGACACGAAGCCGGAGATGATTGTGCGACGTGGCTTGTGGAAGAGGGGATTCCGATACAGGCTGAACCATAAGCGGTTGCCTGGGCATCCGGACTTGGTGCTGAGGAAATATAGAACGTGCATCTTTGTGAATGGATGCTTCTGGCATGGACATGGCGCTACGCTAAATGAGGAAGGAGAAATGAGGAGTGAGAAATGCTGTTGCAAGATTCCGAAGACCAACCGTGAGTTCTGGGTGAACAAGATACGACGCAACAAGGAGCGGGACAAAGAGGAGCAACGGAAGTTGGCGGAGATGGGATGGCACTGCATTACGGTATGGGAATGTGAACTGAAACCGTCGAAGCGTGAAGAAACGCTGGAGTCGATTGCTTTCACGCTGAACCATATATGGTTACAAGACCATCAGCCCCGTGTTTCAGCCTATCCGCAGCAGAATGAAGAGGACATGCAAATGCCAATGGCAGCAGAAGAAGATTTAGGTAAATAAGTGATCCCGTTGAATTGACTTCGTCTTTCCCAGCCCTGCCACGGGCAGCTCTGACATCCAAACAAAATGGACTTCAACTGAAAACAAGTTTTCGTCGAAGTCCATTGTATTTGTATGTGATCCCGTTGGGATTCAAACCCAAGACCTTCAGAACCGGAATCTGACGCTCTATTCAGCTAAGCTACGGGACCTGCAAATATGTTACTTTGCAAAAGTGAATGCAAAGGTACACATAAAAAAGTGAAAAGCGGAAAGTGAAGAGTGAAAAAGTTCGAGAATTATAATCTTTTAAGTGTTACGGGTATATGCAGAATGATAGCGAATAATCAAGTTTTTCTTTCATTTTGCAAAAATAATCATGGTTTTTGCTTGCAGATTAATATAAAAGTAGTACCTTTGCGGTCGCAAATGTAAGATGTGAAATCATTAAATGTTAAATAGTAAATCGTCAAATAGTAAATTTATAAGATGAGTCAACTGATAAAGCCGATTGATTATCTGCCGCTGCTCGACACGAAACAGACGGAGCAGGGCATCAAATTGATAAAGGAGTTCTTTCAGCAGAACCTGAGCACCGAACTGCGCTTACGCCGTGTGACGGCCCCTTTGTTTGTATTGCAGGGACTGGGCATCAACGACGACCTGAATGGTGTGGAGCGTGCTGTAACCTTCCCCATAAAGGACTTGGACGACGCCCGTGCCGAGGTGGTTCACTCGCTGGCTAAGTGGAAGCGTCTGTCGCTTGCCGAATACCAGATAGAGCCAGGTTATGGAATCTATACCGATATGAATGCCATTCGTGCCGACGAGGAGCTGGACAACCTGCACTCGTTGTATGTGGACCAGTGGGACTGGGAGGCCGTCATTACGAAGGAGCAACGCACCGTAGCCTTCTTGAAAAACGTGGTGGAGCGCATCTATGCAGCCATTCGACGTACGGAGTATCTCACTTGCGAGACCTATCCGCAGGTAAAGCCTTTCCTGCCCGAAACCATTCATTTCATTCATGCTGAGGAACTGTTGAAAATGTATCCAGACAAGACACCTAAGGAGCGTGAGGACGCTATCTGCCAGAAGTATGGTGCCGTGTTTATCATTGGCATTGGCGGTAAACTGGCAAATGGCGAGAAACACGACGGACGAGCCCCTGACTATGACGACTGGTCGACGATGGGTGAGAATGGGCAGGTGGGCCTGAACGGTGACATCTTGATTTGGTATCCCGTGCTGGGTCGTTCGTTCGAGTTGTCATCAATGGGTATCCGCGTGGACAAGGAGTCACTGCTTCGCCAGCTGAAGATAGAAAACAAAGAGGAGCGCAAGAGCCTGTATTTCCACCAGAAACTGCTAAACGACGAGTTGCCATTGAGCATTGGTGGTGGTATAGGGCAGAGCCGTCTGTGTATGGTACTGTTGCACAAGGGACACATCGGCGAGATACAAGCCTCTATCTGGCCTGACGAGATGCGCCAGGAGTGCAAGAAGTTAGGAATGACACTTATTTAATTGATAATTGACAATTGATAATTGACAATTAGGCTAATTCAAGATCTAGGAGATCCCTCAATTTTCCGATTGAGGGATTTTCTTTTGCCATCAGCTCATACTGTTCACGTCGCGTAAGGATATGCACCTTCTCATGATGCTCAGCCACGCGAACCGAGAAGTTGATGGATTTATTGTGCAGATACGTCTTCAGGGTACTCAGAATGCTGCCCTTGATATCCTCTATCTGGTCCTTAGCCAACTGGTTCTCTACCGTCAACTCCACATTGGGGAATTGGGTGATGACGGGCGTCATGTTCTTCATGCGTGTAGCCACACCACTCAGGTGTTGGGGCATACGGTTGCACATGGACATCCATTGCAGTTCCAGTTCCTGCTGGTCGAACACCTCCTCATCACCCTGACGCGACGCATTAGGATCGTTGGGGTCGAGTGTGCCGGGAATGATGTGCATCTTTCCCTTGGTGCTTATCTGGTCAGGCTTGTTGTTCCATGAGAAGCCTATTTTCGCCTTTAGCTGAGGGCGAGCAGCCGCATTGTAGGTAGTGGTTGCTGCCGGTTTCTTGGAAGAGGGTTCTGCCGCTGTATCTGGCTCTACAGCTACCGGCTTTGTTGTCGTTGTTGTGGGGTTAGTCACACGGGTTGTTGATGCAACAGGCTTAACCGCAGCCACCTGCGGAGCTGCTTGCTTGGGCTGAGCCTGCTGTATCAGTTGCTTAAACAGGGATTTCAGTCTTCTGGGCTTACGCCCACTGCCAGCCCCCTCGTCGGGCTGTGTAATCTGAGCGATTTCAATCAGTGTCAGTTCCACCAACAGTCGCTTGTTGCTCGACTGCCGATAGTTGATGTCGCACTGGTTCATCAGTTGCAGTGCCTTGTATAAAAAAGGTATAGGACACTTCTTTGCCTGTTGCTGATAACGCTCACGCTGCTGGTCGCTCACCTCGAGCAGGGGTAGCGTCTGTGGGTCGCGTGCCATCAGCACGTTACGCACATGCTTCGCCAGTCCGCTGATGAGCAGTCCTCCGTCGAATCCCTTACTGACAATGTTATTGAGCAGTACCATGATATCGGCCACCTTGTTCTCGATGCTCAGGTCCACTATCTGGAAGTAGTTCTCCGCATCGAGCACGTTCAAGTCTTCTATCACCTTCTGGTACGTGATGTTCCCCTGACAGAACGAGACTGCCTGGTCGAAGATGCTCAAGGCGTCACGCATGCCACCATCCGCCTTTTCAGCAATCACCGCCAGTGCCTCTTCCTCATAGCTGATGCCCTCCTTATCGGCCACGCTCTTCAGGTGGTCGATGGTGTTACGCACTGTCATTCGCTCGAAGTCGTAAATCTGACAGCGACTCAGAATGGTTGGCAGTATCTTATGCTTCTCGGTGGTAGCCAGGATGAAGATAACGTGTGCAGGCGGTTCCTCCAGCGTTTTCAAGAACGCATTGAAGGCTGCCGTTGACAACATGTGTACCTCGTCGATGATGAACACCTTGTATTTGCCCACCTGCGGCGGGATGCGCGTCTGCTCCATGAGTGACTTGATGTGCTCTACCGAGTTGTTGGAGGCAGCATCCAGTTCGAAGATGTTATACGAACGTTGCTCATTGAAGGCCTGACAGCTCTCACATTGTCCACAAGCCTCGCCCTCTGCTGTGGGAGTGAGGCAGTTGATAGCTTTGGCGAAGATACGCGCACAGGTTGTCTTACCTACCCCTCGTGGACCGCAGAACAGGTAGGCATGTGCCAGTTTCCCGCTCTTCACGGCATTCTTCAGGGTAGTCGTCAGTGCCTGTTGTCCCACCACGGTATCAAAGGAAGTGGGCCTGTATTTTCGCGCTGATACGATATATTCTTCCATAGTGAAAAACAATTTGCCTACAAAATTAGCAAATTTCATTCAATCCCACAAATTTTTGCGCCTTATTTCTTCGAGATTATGATGATACGTTCCTCTCTACCTGTATTTTCGTTGACTGTTAATTTCTGTCTATTTATTCTAAATTTGCGTAACAGAACATAATTATAGAAATCCCAAACAGCAAAAATAAAATATTTTTGTCGAACTTTGCAGGTAAAGTACAATGTATGATTAAACCTTAAAAGATTAAATAACAACTATGAGTAAGATTAAGACTATTGGTATTCTGACATCGGGCGGTGATGCCCCAGGTATGAACGCAGCCATCAGAGCCGTGACGCGCGCTGGCATTTACAACGGTTTTAGGATTATGGGAATCTATCGTGGCTACGAGGGACTCATCCATGACGAGGTGAAAGAAATGACCACTGAGGATGTCAGTGGTATCATTACCCGTGGTGGCACCATCCTGAAGACTGCACGCAGCAAGGAGTTCATGACCGTAGAAGGCAGGCAGAAGGCTTTCGAGACTTGTCAGAAGGAAGGCATTGACGCCCTAATAGTAATTGGTGGCAATGGCTCGCTGACTGGTGCCCGCGACTTTGCCATGGAGCACGATTTCCCCTGTATCGGGCTGCCTGGCACCATCGACAACGATGTCTATGGCACCGACGCTACCATAGGCTACGACACGACGATGAACACCATTATGGAATGTGTGGACCGCATCCGCGACACTGCCAATTCGCACGAACGCATCTTCTTCGTAGAAGTGATGGGAAGAGACGCTGGATTCCTTGCACAGAACTGTGCTATTGCCTGTGGTGCCGAGGCAGCCATCGTTCCTGAAGAGGTCACCGACTTCGACCAGTTGGCAGCCTTCATGGGTCGTGGCATCCGTAAGTCTAAAAAGTCATGTATCGTCATTGTCTCGGAGAGTCCCAAGTGCGGTGCCCTCTACTATGCCGACCGCGTGAAGAAGGAATTCCCTGAGTACGACGTACGTGTGTCTATCCTTGGTCATCTGCAGCGTGGTGGCAGTCCTTCCGCTCGTGATCGCATCCTTGCCAGTTGGATGGGTGCAGCTGCCGTAGAGGCTGTCATACAAGGTCAGCGTAATGTGATGATTGGTTACCGTAACAGCGACTCTGTTCTTGTACCTTTCTCTGAGTGCATCCGCACCGACAAGCGCTTCGACAGACGTCTGCTTAATGTACTCGACGAACTGAGCATTTAAGATTAAGAAATAAATAAAGAAAGATGATTAGACTCTTATTTACTTTACTCTTTGTTGGAGCAATAGCAGCAAAGGCACAGCCTGCCCCGCAGGACTTGGATGCCAAGTACGCAACGGAACTGGTAAAGGTGGGAACAAAAGCCCCAGACTTCAAGATGAAGACTCCCGAGGGCAAGACCATACAATTGTCGAAATATGCCAAGGGAAAGACCGTGGTACTGGATTTCTGGGCTTCGTGGTGTCCTGACTGTAGAAAAGATGCCCCCGAGGTGGTAAGGATGTATGAAGCCTATCACCAGTATAGCATCGAATTCATCGGTGTTTCGATGGACACCGATGTTGAGGCATGGAAGAAAGCTATCGAGAAATATTGCATCAAGTACCCCCAGGTGAGCGAACTGAAGAAATTCAAGGAGACTGACATCTCCAAATCCTATGGTGTGAAGTGGATTCCCTCAATGGTGGTCGTTGGTCCTGATGGACAAGTAAAACTATCGACAGTGGTAATCGACAAGGTGGACAAGTATCTGAAAGAACTGGTTAAGCAACATCAATAATTAAAGTATATATGAAGAAAATCATGACATTGGCATTGTTGGCAATGTGTTCGCTGACAATGATGGCACAAGAAGAGGTGTACAAGGCTGAGATGGATGCTCTCGACGCACAGGGTGAGGCCATAGTCAAGCAATACAAGGAACTGATGAAGAAAGACCCCAATAGCGAGCAGCCTACAACGCGTGCCAAGATTACCGCATTCTCACAGATGCTCGACTCAATCAGCAACCAGCAGGTACAGTTGATTCGTCGTATCGCGAAAGAGAACAAGAAGAACCAGATTCCCGTACCTTATATTAAAGACGCCATGTACGAGCTGGGCTATGAGGGACTGAAGGAGGTGCTTGACCCCAAGGCTGCCTACTACAACAATCCAGAACTGGCAAATGCCAAGAAGTTGCTAGCAGGCTTTGAGAAGCGTGCTCCTGGCAAGATGTTCCAGGAACTGACGATGAAGGATATGAGCGACAAAGATGTGAAGCTGAGCCAATGGGTGGGCAAAGGACAGTATGTGCTGGTTGACTTCTGGGCTTCCTGGTGCGGTCCCTGTCGCAGGGAGATGCCTAACGTGATAGCCTGCTATGAGAAATTTCACCCGAAAGGCTTCGAGGTGGTTGGCGTTTCTTTCGATCAGAAGAAAGAGGCTTGGGTGAAGGCTGTTCAGCAAATGGGCATGTCGTGGCCTCAGATGAGTGACCTGAAGGGTTGGAAATGTGCTGCCAGCGATGTCTATGGAGTGGCTTCCATTCCAAGTAATGTACTGGTTGACCCGCAGGGCAAGATTATTGCGATGGACCTGCAAGGTTACGAGTTGGTGAAGAAACTCACGGAAATATACGGAGAATAAAAAAGAAGCAGCTGAGGTCAACCCTCAGCTGCTGTTTTTAGTACCTCACTCAAGGTGGGGTGGATGTGCACCATATCGCGCAACTGAGCGAGTGTGGTATCACGACACATCAGTACGCTGACCTCTTGAACCAGGTCGGCTGCATGAGCACCAAAGGCGTGACAACCCAACAGGCGACCCTCTGTATCAGCAAAGAGTTTCAGCAATCCTTCTGTTTCATTCATAGCCAACGCTTTTCCGTTGGCTCGCCAGAACGACTTGCGACACTGATAGGCTATGCCGTCGGCCTTCAACTGGTCTTCGCTGGGTCCTACGCAGGCAGCCTCCGGTTCCGTAAAGATAGCCGCAGGCATGATGTCGAAACGGATGCCGTCGGTTTTTCCAACGATCTGATTGACTACCCTCATAGCCTGCATCTCAGCAGCATGAGCTAACATCTGACACCCGTTGACATCGCCAATAGCATAGATATTCGCTGCACAGCGATAGTTCTCGTCAACAGGAATAGTACCATTGGGAGATAGGGTAATGCCTGCAGCCTCAACGTTCAGTCCTTCCGTATTCGCCTTACGACCGGTAGCTATCAGGATAGCATCAGCATCCAAGTCGGCTACTTTCTGGACAGCCGTCTTCATCTTAAACACGATGCCTCGCTTTTCCAACAGTTTACGCAGTCGCTTGGCAACATCACTGTCGAGCATGGGCAAGCACTCCTTGAGGAACTCGATGACCGTGACCTCCGTGCCAAAGCGTTGGAAAACGGAGGCGAACTCCATACCAATGACGCCGGCACCAATGATGCAAAGGCGTTTCGGTTGAGTGGAAAGCTGGAGGAGTTCGGTACTGGTCATCACGCGAGGGTCGCTGATGTCCTCAATGGGAGGCATCTTGGCACTGCTGCCTGTAGCAATGATGATGTTTTTGGCTGCGACGGAATCGCTGCCCACACGAACAGTGTTGGCATCCACAAATTCGGCATGACCACGAAGCAGGGTGATGTTAGGCTGAGAAAGAATAGCCTCTACCCCACTCCGCAACTGTGCCACCACCTGTTGCTGACGTTCGAAAGCCTCAGCAAACGAAGCGCTATGAACATAGGTCTTAGTAGGAATGCACCCACGATTCAGACAGGTGCCTCCTACCTCGTCCTGTTCCACAATGACCACCTGCAAACCCTCGTGGGCAGCATACTCCGCAGCACGATAGCCACCGGGGCCAGCACCTATGATAACAAGGTCAGTATTCATAATTAGAAATTAGTAATTAGTAATTAGTAATTATGATTACTCTGCTTGCATTTGACGGAACGTCACAATAGGATGCTTAGCAGCCAACACATCGTCCACACGACCAATAGGCGTATTGTGAGGAGCTGTCTTCACCAAATCCGGATCGTTCTTAGCCTCCTCAGCAATCTGACGCATCACGGCAATGAAACCGTCAATCGTGTCACGCGACTCATTCTCCGTAGGTTCAATCATGAGGGACTCATGGAACAACAACGGAAAATAAATGGTGGGTGCATGATAGCCGTAGTCCAACAGGCGCTTGGCCACATCCATGGTGGTGACACCCGTTGACTTGTCCTTCAGTCCGTCGAACACAAACTCATGACAGCAGAGTCCATCAATAGGCAGTTCATAGACATCCTTCAACGACTCCTTGATATAGTTGGCATTCAGCGTGGCCAGCGGACCTACCTCCTTCACATGGTCGCGACCCAGCGTGGCAATATAGGCTAAGGCACGCAACATCACAGCAAAGTTGCCGTGATAGGGCGACACCATAGGGAAGAATTCCTGCAAGCCCTCACGGACACCCACCGGACCACTGCCAGGGCCTCCACCTCCATGAGGTGTAGAGAACGTCTTGTGAAGATTGATGTGCATCACGTCGAAACCCATATCGCCAGGACGGCAAACGCCCAGCATAGGATTCAGGTTGGCGCCATCATAATACATCAGTCCACCACAATCATGGATGAGTTTAGCAATCTCAGGAATCTGACACTCAAAGAGTCCCAGCGTATTGGGATTGGTCATCATCATCGCTGCAATGTTGGGACCTTCCAGTTCAACCAACCTTTTCAAATCAGCCAAATCTACCTGACCATTTGTCTGAGATTTCACCTCGATAATATCCAACCCACAGACAGCGGCAGAGGCAGGATTAGTACCATGTGCCGAGTCAGGAACAATCACCTTTTTGCGCTTCTCGTCTCCACGCGAACGATGATAGTTATCAATAACCATCAAGCCCGTCAGCTCACCATGAGCACCAGCATAGGGCTTGAAGGTGAAATGAGCAAGGCCCGTCAGTTCACACAAGGAATTCTCCAACCATAGCATGGCAGCTCGGGCACCTTCTACGGTGTGATCGGGCTGCAACGGGTGCAGATTCTGGAAAGCTGGCAAGGCTGCAACCTCCTCATTAATCTTGGGATTATACTTCATGGTGCAGGAACCTAAGGGATAGAATCCGTTGTCCACACCGAAGTTGTTCTGCGAGAGATTGGTATAGTGGCGCACTACCGTCATCTCGTCGCACTCAGGAAGTTGGGGTTGTTCCTGACGACAAACTGAGGCAGGCAGTTCGCTCAGCTTATGAGCATACTTGTTCTGAGGCAGACTGTAGCCCCTGCGACCCTCCTTGGAGAGTTCGAAAATCAAATTTCCATATAGTCGATTATTCATAAGGCTGCAATCTTTACAAGTTTATCCATTTCCTCTTTCGTACGTTGCTCAGTGACAGCAAAGAGGAAGCCTTCTTCGAAGCAGATACCACCCAAAATACCCTCGTCAATGAAACGCTGGTATAAAGTCTTACTGTCGCCATCATACTTTACATAGAACTCATTGAAGAAAGGCTTATCGTAAGCCAACTGGAATCGTCCAGTCTTCAATAGTTCGTCACATAGATAGTGAGCACCACCATAACTCAGTTCGGCAGCCTCACGGAGTCCTTCACGTCCCATCAATGCCATATACATCGTAACATGCAAGGCCATCAGCGACTGGTTGGAACAAATGTTCGACGTAGCCTTCTGACGTCGGATATGCTGCTCGCGAGCCTGTAAAGTCAACACAAAGGCACGCTGTCCGCGGTTGTCCAGCGTCTTACCGACAATACGTCCAGGCATCTTACGAATCAACTTCTCTGTACAACACATATAACCCACATAAGGACCACCATAGGACATCGGAATGCCTAAGGACTGACCATCGCCTACCGCAATGTCGGCGCCCCACTCTCCAGGTGTCTTCAATACTGCTAGGTCGGAAGCCACACTGTCCATAATGAATAGTGCTTTCTGCTCATGACAAGCCTCTGCAAAACCTGTAAAATCTTCCACAATGCCATAGACATTTGGTTGCTGTACAATGACACCAGCCACGCCTCCTTGCGCCAGACGCTCTTTAACGTCGTCCAGACAAGTAGCACCATCCCTAACAGGCAGCGACTCCAATTCAATGCCATGATGCAGGGCATAAGTCTTCAGCACTTGACAAGTCAGGGGATTGGATGCTCCCGCAACCAGCACCTTGTTCTGTTTCTTACCAGCAGCCACAGCCATCATCATAGCCTCAGCAACAGCCGTAGTACCGTCGTACATCGAGGCATTAGAGATGTCCATGCCTGTCAGTTCGGCCATCATCGACTGATACTCGAAAATGTAATGAAGGGTTCCCTGCGATATTTCTGCCTGATAGGGCGTATAACTGGTCAGGAACTCAGAACGAGACAACAAACTAGGGATAGCGGATGGAGTGTAGTGGTCGTAGACACCCATACCTGCAAAACAGGTCAGTGGACGATTCTTTGAGCCCAGCAGTTGGAAAGCCTGACGAACCTCCAACTCGCTGACACCTGGGAGCAGGTCGTAGTCCTTGCGGAAACGGATGTTTTCCGGAATTTCCGAAAAGAGCTCGTCGAGCGACTTTATTCCCACCTTTTCCATCATCACCCGCAGGTCGTCGTCAGTATGAGGAAAGTATTTAAACATTATTATTTATAGACAATAGAATGAAACATCAAATTACTTGTTGCAGAACTCAGAATAGGCAGCAGCATCCATTAGGTTGTCTAACTCGCTCTTGTCAGATAGCTCCACCTTGATAATCCAATTCTCGTAAGCATCTGCATTAATTTGTTCAGGCTCATCTTCCAAGGTCTCATTGACCTCGATAACAACACCAGAAACAGGCGAAATCAGGTCTGATGCAGCCTTGACGCTCTCCACTGCACCAAACTCCTCACCAGCAGTAACCTCATCGTCCACGTCTGGCATATCGACATAAACCACATTGCCCAGTGCGTGCTGAGCATAGTCAGTAATACCTACGTAGCCGATATTACCCTCAACTTTCACATACTCATGCGACTCTGCATAATAGAGTCCTTCTAAAACCTTTGCCATAGTTCTTAATTATTAATTATAGTTATTTTTTATAATGTTTGTCGTAAAAACGTTTCTTACAAACTGTGCCTGGGAAAGTTTTCTTGCGGATTTGAATTTCCACTTCCGTTCCTAGTGTAGCACAGTTGGCATCCACCAGTGCCATGCAGACACTTTTATCGGTTGAGATGGTGTGATAGCCTGTGGTGACCTCGCCAACCTGCTGACCATCTTTCAGCACGGCATAGCCATGACGAGGAATCGCCTTGTCTGCCAGTTCGATGCCCACCAGTTTCTTAGGAGCACCCTCGGCCTTCTGCTTGGCCAGTGCTTCCTTACCAATAAACTCGTCCTTGTCGAGCTTGACAAAGATGCCCAACCCTGCCATGATAGGTGTGATGTCCTGTGAAAGTTCGTCACCATACAGAGGCAATCCCACCTCAAAGCGCAGGGTATCACGACAACCCAATCCACAGGGTTTACAACGACCGGAAGCTATCAGTTTGTCCCAGCACTCGTTGATATAGGCAGCATCTGCATAAATCTCAAAGCCGTCCTCACCAGTATATCCCGTGCGCGAAACGATGACTTTGCCAATGGTCTTGAAGGTATAGAACGTCAATTCCTTGCAAGCTATGCCCAGCACTTCCTCCATTACAGCCTCAGCATGAGGTCCCTGAACAGCCAACTCACCATAAAGGTCACTCTGATGGTTCAAAGTTACCTGGTACCCCTTAGCCTGTTCCTGTATCCAGGCCCAGTCTTTGTCGATATTAGAAGCATTGATGACGAGAAAGAAGCTGTCGGAGTCCATCTTATAGACTAACAAGTCGTCGACAACGCCTCCGTTCTCATAGCACATCATACCATAGAGGATTTTTCCATTAGGCATCTGCCTTACATCGTTCGTAAAGATATGGTTCACATAGCGCTCTGCATCAGGACCGCTGATGAGCACCTCGCCCATGTGACTGACATCGAAAACACCGCACGCTTGGCGTACAGCCTGATGTTCATCTACAATGTTTGTGTACTGGATAGGCATGTCGAAACCTCCAAAGGGAGAGATCAGTGCACCCAGTGCCACGTGCTTGTCATAGAGACAGGTTTTCTTGTTTTCCATTTTATATACAATATTATAGTTTATTGATAAATTCCTTGCGCAGATATTCTTGCTCAAGACGTTCTATTTCACCCACCTCACAGGGTGTGAGCGTCGTTTCGTCGCTGCATAGAGTTTGTCGGATAAGCGTCTTCACCTCCTCTATCGACAAAGACACATGGTCTTTCAGCAAGGTAATGCGCTGACGAACACTTTGGATGCCCTTCGACTGGAGCTTCTCCTGACTCGGAGTGATGGATTGCAGCATGTGCTCCATATTGGTATCATAGAGTAGCGTGCTATGCACGATGTTACGTCCTTCAATATGATAGCAAGCCGTACCGCTAACCTTCTTGTCACCTATCAGTATATCATTATGACGAGTACCGACAGCCTCCACACCCATTCGCCGCATCACCAACAGTATCATCTGGATGAAACGGTTGAAAGCAATCCCAACGCTGTCGCCTTTAGAAATATACGACAACATGACATTATCAGCATCGGCATACACACAACCACCTCCACTCTTACGGCGATATACCTGTATATGATGTGTCCGACAGTAAGCCAGGTTCACCTCATTTTCTATTATCTGGTTGCGCCCGAAAATCACACTGGGCTCCACTTGCCACATGAAAAAGCAGTCGTCTGTATCCATATGACGAGCCACGTACTCTTCCATGGCCAGATAGAACGACAGACCTCTGACTTCGTGTGCCTCAGGCAAATTGATATATTGCATTCGTTATTAATAGCGTAAACGTTCAGATTTTGTGCAAATTTATAAAGTTTTTATGTAATTCGCAAGGATTTCTTGATTTTATTTTGCAGTTTAACTGATTTACTGTATCTTTGCATCAAAAATTAATAGGAAATATCTTGGAAACATCAGAAATGGGATTGTTAACCCAAATAAAATATCCGTCAGATTTACGCAAGTTGAGTGTCGACCAACTGCCTGAGGTTTGTCAAGAGTTACGCGAGGATATCGTAAAAGAGCTATCCGTCAACCCTGGCCATTTAGCCTCCAGTCTTGGCGTAGCAGAAATCACGGTAGCCTTACACTATGTCTATGACACCCCAGAGGACCGCATCGTATGGGACGTAGGGCATCAGGCTTATGGACACAAGATCCTGACAGGTCGACGCGAACAGTTCTGTACCAACCGCAAGTTGGGCGGTATCCGTCCCTTCCCCTCTCCTTTAGAGAGTGAATATGACACTTTTGCCTGCGGACATGCCTCTAACAGCATATCCGCAGCCCTTGGTATGGCGGTTGCTGCTAAGTTGGAGGGCAAAGAAAATCGCCATGTGGTAGCAGTCATTGGCGACGGTGCCATGAGTGGTGGACTGGCTTTTGAAGGACTTAACAATGTCTCTTCAAGCCCTAATAACCTGCTGATTATCCTTAACGATAACAATATGTCGATTGACCGTTCAGTAGGTGGTATGAAACAGTACTTACTGGGGTTGAACACGAATAAGACGTATAATGCCATCAAATTCCGCACCACCCGCTGGCTGTACAGCAAGGGAATGATGAACGACGACCGCAAGAAGGGCATCCAACGCCTGTCGAATGCTATCAAGAGTGCCATTGCCCACCAGCAGAACATCTTCGACGGCATGGACATCCGCTACTTTGGTCCCTTCGACGGACACAACGTCAAGGAATTGGTACGCATCCTGCGAGCCATCAAGGACATGCAAGGACCAAAACTGCTCCACCTGCATACCCAGAAAGGTCATGGCTATGCTCCTGCCGAGAAGGATGTCACCACATGGCATGCCCCTGGCAAGTTTGACCCAGAGACGGGTGAGCGTATCGTGGACAATGATCCCAACAAGCCCCAAAAATTCCAGGACATATTCGGACACACCCTGTTGGAACTGGCTGAACAAAATCCTAAGATTGTAGGTGTAACCCCTGCTATGCCAACAGGCTGTTCGATGAATATCATGATGAAGGCCATGCCTGAGCGCACCTTTGACGTGGGTATTGCCGAGGGGCATGCCGTCACCTTCTCAGGAGGTATGGCAAAAGACGGGTTGATACCTTTCTGCAATATCTACAGCGCCTTCTCGCAGCGTGCCTATGACAACATCATCCACGATGTGGCATTGTTGAACCTCCATGTCGTATTCTGCTGGGACCGTGCCGGTCTGGTAGGCGAAGATGGTCCTACCCATCATGGTGCCTTCGACATGGCAGCCCTGCGCTCCATTCCCAACCTTACCATCTGCTCACCCATGGACGAGCATGAGTTACGTAAGTTGATGTACACTGCCCAGTTGCCTGACAAGGGTCCCTTTGTCATCCGCTACCCACGTGGTGGTGGCGTATTGCTTGACTGGCGCTGTCCCTTCGAGGAAATCAAGGTAGGCACAGGTCGCAAGATGTGCGACGGTGAAGGTGTTGCCGTCCTCTCCATAGGAGCCATTGGCAACAAGGCAAGAAAGGCCGCCATGGCAACAGGAGTCGCCCATTACGACATGCGATTCCTGAAACCGTTGGACGAAGACATTCTCCAGGAGGTAGCACAGAAATACAAGAAGATTGTCACGGTGGAAAACGGAGTCCGTATCGGAGGACTGGGTTCTGCAGTTATGGAATGGATGTGCGACCACGACTATACTCCCGTTATCAAGCGTCTGGGACTGCCTGACCAGTTTGTAGAACATGGCACGGTGGCTGAACTCCAGAAGATAGTGGGCATTGACACCGAAAGCATCAAAAAGACTATACTCGGACTGCTATGAAGATTATTATCGGTGGGGCAGGAGCCGTAGGAACTCACCTGTCAAAACTGTTATCGAAAGACCATCAGGATTGTGTCTTGATAGATGACAAGATTGAACGACTAGCAGGACTGGACAGCCGTTATGACATCATGACACTGCACGGATCGCCTACCAGCATCAAGACCTTGAAAGAGGCAGGTATTGAGCATGCGGACCTTTTCGTGGGTGTTACTACTGATGAGAGCCGTAACATGACTGCCTGCATGATAGCCCATGCACTGGGGGCCAAGAAAACAGTAGCCCGTATCGACAACATTGAGTATCTGGCATCCCACCAGAAGTCATTCTTTGAGCAGATGGGCATCAACTCACTGATTTATCCTGAGGTACTGGCTGCCATAGACATCACCAACGGGCTGAAAATGTCATGGGTGCGTCAGCGCTGGGATGTCCACGGCGGTGCTTTGGTGATGCTGGGCATCAAGTTGCGCGATACTTGCGAAATTCTGAACCAGCCACTCCGACAGCTCTGCGGACCTGACGATCCCTATCATATCGTAGCCATCAAACGAGGCAACGACACCCTGATACCCAGTGGTAATGACGATTTGCATGTGAACGACATCGCCTATTTCATGACCACTCGCGAGTATATCCCCTATATACGTAAGATTTCAGGCAAGGAGCATTATGCCGATGTCAAGAACGTCATCATCATGGGTGGCGGAAAGACTTCTGTACGTGTAGCTAAGACGGCTCCCGACTATATGAACCTGAAAATTATCGAGATTGATGAGACTCGTTGCGAGAAGCTGAACGAGTTGCTGAGCGATGTGGACACAATGGTGATTCATGGCGACGGACGCGACTTGGGACTCTTGCAGGAAGAAGGTATCCAGACCACACAGGCTTTCGTAGCACTGACGGACAATACTGAGACCAACATTCTGGCCTGTCTGACAGCCAAACGGTTAGGAGTACGCAAGACGGTAGCAATGGTAGAGAACTTGGACTACGTCGAGATGGCCGAGAGTCTGGACATCGGCACAATTATAAATAAGAAGACGCTGGCAGCCGGACATATTTATCAGATGATGCTGGATGCCGACGTGACCAATGTCCGTAGTCTGATGATGGTTGACTCAGAGGTGGCAGAATTTGTAGCTGCCGAGGGTTCGAAGGTTACCAAGAAAGCCGTTAAGGACCTGGGACTGCCCTTTGGTGTGACCATTGGCGGACTGGTTCGTAAAGACCAGGGAATACTGGTAAACGGTAACACACGCATTGAGGCAGGCGACTCCGTGATGGTGTTCTGCCACGAACAGAACTTGAAGAAACTGGAGAAATACTTCAAAGCCGACACATTATGGTAAACTACCGACTGATATACAAGGTTTTGGGATCGCTGCTCTTCTTGCTTGGCACGTTGTTATTCATCTGTGCCTGTATTGCACTTTATTATCATGAAGACGACTTCCTGGCCTTTGTTATCTCTACGATATTTGCCTCGTGCTGTGGTTTCATTCTGAAATACATGGGACGTGACGCCGATAACAATCTGGGACGACGCGACTCCTATCTGCTAGTCACCGTCACATGGATTGTATTCAGTCTCTTAGGCATGCTACCCTTCCTCATCAGCGGCTATATCAGTAATGTTACGGATGCCTTCTTTGAGACCATGTCTGGCTTTACCACGACAGGAGCCACCATTTTAGACGATGTGGAATGGATACCCCATGCCACTCTCTATTGGCGTACACAGACCCAGTGGATTGGCGGTTTGGGAATCGTGTTCTTTACCATCGCCATCTTGCCCTCGATGGTAGGTAGTGGTAGTGTGAAAGTGTTTGCTGCAGAAGCTACAGGTCCTCTGAGAACCAAGATGCACCCTCGTCTTTCAACGATGGCCAAATGGATCTGGTCCATCTATCTGGCCCTGACCCTAGGCTGCATCTTCTCGTTCTATTTTGCTGGCATGGACTGGTTTGACAGCATCAACTACGCCATGACTACAACTGCTACTGGTGGTTTCTCTACACATAACGATTCTGCCGAGTTCTTCCAGTCGCCCACCATCGAGTACATTGCCATCTTGTTCCAGTTCTTGGCTGGCATCAACTTCATGATGCTCTACGTAGCCATTTTCAAACTCAGGCCAGGTTCCTTGTTCAAGAGTTCCGAGTTTAAGCTTTACATTACCATCATCGTCGGTGCCACCATATGGATTGGCTATCTGCTGATGACGCGTAACGGCTACGGACTGGAAAGGGCCTTCCGTTGCGCCCTCTTCCAAGTGGTGTCGTTTATCACCACCACAGGACTGTTCAACGACGATGCTGCCATGTGGCCTCATATCACTTGGGTTATTCTAGGCTGTCTGATGTTTACCGGAGCCTGCTCAGGTTCCACCACGGGAGGTTTCAAGTGCGTTCGCGTGGTCATGGTGTTCAAGGTGCTGCGCAACGAGTTCCACAAGCTCCTACACCCCAATGCCGTATTGCCTGTAAAGATTGATGAGGTACCCGTATCAAGGACTCAACTCTCCACCCTACTGGCTTTCTTTGCCATCTTCACCATCATGACTCTCCTTACTGCCACCCTGATGATAGCGGCAGGCATCGACAACACCAATGCCATCACCATCTCGCTGAGTTGCATCAGCAACGTAGGTCCAACACTGGGAACGCAGATTGGTCCTGTTATGTCATGGGGTGAACTGCCTGACTATGTGAAATGGCTCTGTTCTTTCCTGATGCTGGTAGGTCGTTTGGAAATTATGTCCGTATTGGTATTGTTCACCCGAGCTTTTTGGAAAGACAATTAATTAGACAGTGTCTGGTGACTGGTGTGCTGGCGTAAGATAAGCCTCTATGTCGCGCTGTATGCGGTGGAAGTGTTCTGAAAGTATATAGCCCACATTCTTTTTCAGCGTCATGCGTATATCCAGTAGCGAGTGTTCGTAACAAGACATCTCATTTCTACGCTGTACGTGATGACGTGCCGTACGGTTTATCTCGTCTTGGCGTTCCTGTCTGAGCCGGTTGCACACTTTATTTAATATAGGTATCACCACCGCGTCGAACAAGTGGTGCCCCTGTATATATAAATAGGTGGTTTGCGGAGTCACGCCCAGTGCCTTGACACTCTCCTTGGTTTCCAGGTATTCTTCCTTGGCCAGAGGAAACTCTTGTTGCAAATGATGTACTTTCGTATTTACCTTGCGCCGCAAATGGGTAAGCGAGGGCAGAGGGTCAGCCACATTGAAACGCCCTGGGTCTATCACACGAGCGAAATCCGACATAGAAAACTTATTATGCAGTCCTCTCCTATAAGCCCATACAGACCAGACAAACAACGGGAAGATGGCTTCGCTGTATTGGCTCATATAGTCTTCAAAGTCAAAGATACGATGGTCGTTCAGCGTGATAGCCACACACACGTCGTGAAGCGACGGAGCGTAGCATTGCATATTCTCAATGGCATAGACATAGGTATGGAATACATAAGGACTCTCCAACACCCTGCGCGACTGCGGTGTAGCACCCTGTAACAAGTAGTCGTAGTCGGCATCCACACAAGCTATCATGTCCGGTCCTATTTTATCGCCTATAAAATTCATCAGCACCGACTTCTTGCCTCTCTCCAGTTTTTTGTGCGAAGGCAGCATCACCTCAAAGTAGCGTGTCTGATCCTCATAGCGGCTCAACACAGTACGCCAAAAGTAGATATCATCGTAGCTCTCCACATAAGCCACGATTCTTCGTCTTGCTTGCTTTGAGGTTAAACGGTTTGCTGCCTCAAAGTACTGACTGCTGAGATTATCCTTTAGTCTATTGGGCATAAATATGAATTACGCATAACGAATTATTAATTACAGCGTAATATCGCTCACTTCCGTCACCTTGTCAAGCCATCCGTTCATGATGACTGCCGGCGAATGGGTGGTCAGTATAATCTGCACGTTGGGGTTCAGTTCGACAATAAGCTCAATGAGTCGTTTCTGCCACTCAATATGCAGACTCACTTCAGGCTCGTCCATAAACAGCACGTAAGGCTGTTCATCCTCAACCAATACGGTCAACAGGATAGCCAGCATCTGTTTCTCACCACTCGACAGTTGGTAGGGCACCAATGTCTCGCCAATCTGCGAGAAGCGTATCTCGTTCTCCGTACGTACGATTTTCTTGCCCGTTTCCGCAAACAGGTCGTCCACTAGATCCTGGAAACGCGCCTTGGCCTTCGACAGTTTTTGGGCGGCATCTGCATTGCCTTTCTGCAGTTCCTCTATGATGCGATTGCCTATATTCACCTGATAGTCCAAATACTTGCGCTGCAGGTGGTACAACTGGAAGTCCAGAGCCGAACGGATACGAGCGTCCACCATGTTCAACGTCTCGTTGTCAAGTACAGGTGAATCCAATGAACGGATGATGTCAAAGCGGATGTGTGTGGCATCCTCTGGGTCGGCAGTAATATGCACCCCCTTCAGCAGGTGGTTCACCAGGTCGCCATTGGTACACACGCTACGGAACACCTTGTTCAAAATCGTACTCTTACCTACGCCGTTAATGCCACTTAAGATATTCACATGTGGGTCCAACTGCCACAAGATATGTTTCTTGCCACTCCACAGGGCCTCTATTTCTATTTGCTTAATACACGTTGCGTACTTCATAGTCCTAAGTTTTGGTGCAAAGATACAAAAAAAAGTGAAAAGTGAAAAGTGAAAAGTGAAAAATTTGTACCTTTGCATCCATGAAACAAAACAAAGCACTAATAGCACACCTGAGCATGTTCGGAGCGTGTGCCGGCTGGGGGCTGATGGCTCCTGTGGGCAAAGACGCTATGACACATGGATTTGACGGTATCTCAATGGTGACCTTCCGCGTGGTAGGCGCTTGCCTGTTGTTCTGGATAGCATCACTGTTCGCCCCTAAGGAGCATGTGCCGATGAAGGACAAACTGATGTTTATCGGAGCAGGACTTTTCGGACTGGTCTGCAACCAGTGTTGCTACACTATCGGACTCAGTATCACCTCACCCATCAATGCCAGTATAGTAACCACCTCGATGCCTATCTTCGCTATGCTGCTGGCTGCCATCATCCTAAAGGAGCCTATTACGGGCAAGAAGGCACTGGGCGTGCTGATGGGCTGTTCTGGTGCCTTGATGTTGATATTGACCTCAGCCTCACATACCAGTGATAAGGTAGGCGATATCCGTGGCGACTTGTTTTGCCTGTTTGCCCAGTTCTCCTTTGCGCTCTATCTGTCGCTGTTCAATCCGCTGATTCGTCGATATAACGTATTTACCATTAACAAGTATATGTTCTCATGGGCTACCCTGATGCTACTGCCCTTCACGTTCAACCATGTGGCTGACGTACTGAGCGCCCCCATCCCTACAACGACTTGGTGGGAGGTGGCCTATGTGGTTTGTATCGGCACCTTCTTCGGATATATCCTTACGATGATTGGTCAGCGCACCCTGCGCCCCACGGTAGTAAGCGTCTATAATTACGTGCAGCCTATCGTTTCCGTAGCCGCCTCATTGCTGATGGGCATTGGAATCCTGAAGCCCACCCATGCAGTGGCTGTCATTTTGGTGTTCAGCGGCGTATGGCTGGTAACGAAGTCGAAGTCGAGAAAAGACATGGAAAGGGAAAAAGAAAAGGCCGTCGCTAAATGACGGCCTTTCTTCTTGTCTTTATTCCAAGAGTAGATTCTCAGGGCGATCGCCTTGTTCTTTTGTCCAAAAGTCTTCCATCCTGAGATAGAAAATCAGCATGCTGTAAGCAGGTATCATGCTAGTAGCCGTACCTTTATAAGCTAACTGATAGGGAATGAACACCTTAAAGTAGTCGCCACGGTTCATGTGCTGCAACGCCGTCGAGAAGCCCTCAATGAAATTGCCAACACAGCCCTTGTAGGGATTGCTCACACCCTCCTCATACTTGCCAGCATAAGAACTGTCGAACACCAAGCCATTAGGTGAACTGGTTGACGGCAGCAAGACACCTTGGTAGTGTATTTCCACCGTGTCCGTAGCCATCGGAAATACATTGCCTGGGCCTTCCTTCAGTATCTGAACGACGATATTGTCGGTAGGTTTCCCTTCCACATCAGAATATTCAGCGCGATTCACGCCTCTGAATATCTTCCAGTCTTTACCTTCGGCAATGGAGTCCTTCGCGTCATTATAAATCTTCAGGAAAGCCTGATCGTTCTTGTTCTGCCAGTCGGGGAACTCCTCGGGCGTATCGTCAGACTCCTGACAGGAAGTCATGCCGAAGAGCGCTACAGCCACCCAAATGAGATATTTTATTTTCATGCCTTATTGCAGTTTCTTTAACAGACTTGCGATGCTTACCTTATCCTCGATGATAGCAGCCAGGTCGCTGATATTCACACGCTCCTGCTCCATCGTGTCACGGAAGCGAAGGGTTACCTTGCCATCTACGAGCGAGTCGTGGTCAACGGTTACGCAGTAAGGAGTACCGATAGCATCCTGACGACGATAGCGCTTTCCGATAGAATCCTTCTCGTCATACTGGCAGTTGAAGTGGAACTTCAGGTCGTTAATAATCTCACGAGCCTTCTCGGGCAGCCCGTCTTTCTTAACCAGCGGCATCACAGCCAGCTTCACAGGAGCCAGGGCTGCAGGCAGACGAAGCACTACGCGGGTCTCGCCATTCTCCAGTTTCTCCTCGCAGTAAGAGTGGCACATGATAGAAAGGAACATACGGTCCACACCGATAGAGGTTTCGATGACGAACGGCGTATAGCTCTCATTGGTCTGTGGGTCGAAATATTTGATGCTCTTGCCAGAGTACTTCTCATGCTGGCTCAGGTCGAAGTTGGTACGAGAGTGGATACCCTCCACCTCCTTGAATCCGAATGGCATCTTGAACTCGATGTCCGTAGCGGCATTGGCATAGTGAGCCAACTTGTCGTGATCGTGGAAACGGTAGTTCTCGGCGCCGAAACCTAATGCCTGGTGCCAAGCCATACGTGTCTGCTTCCACTTGGGGAACCACTCCAGCTCTGTGCCAGGCTGTACGAAGAACTGCATCTCCATCTGCTCGAACTCACGCATGCGGAAAATGAACTGACGAGCCACAATCTCGTTACGGAAAGCCTTACCAATCTGGGCGATACCGAAAGGAATCTTCATACGGCCCGTCTTCTGCACATTCAGGTAGTTTACAAAGATACCCTGAGCCGTCTCAGGACGCAGGTAAACCTTCATAGAGCCATCAGCCGAAGCACCCATCTCTGTAGAGAACATCAGGTTGAACTGACGAACGTCCGTCCAGTTTCTGGTACCGCTGATAGGACATACAATCTCCTCGTCCAGGATAATCTGCTTGAGCGCCTCCAGATCGGGTCCCTGCATGGCAGCGGCATAGCGGGCATGCAGTGCGTCGCGCTTCTCCTTAGTTTCCTTCACGCGCTCGCTGGTCTCCAGATACTTCGCCTCGTCAAAGCTGTCGCCAAAGCGCTTGCGAGCCTTCTCTACCTCCTTCTGAATCTTCTCGTCGTACTTGGCTATCTGGTCCTCTATCAGTACGTCAGCACGATAGCGCTTCTTCGAGTCGCGGTTGTCTATCAAGGGATCGTTGAAGGCATCCACGTGACCAGAAGCCTTCCATATCGTGGGGTGCATAAAGATGGCACTATCAATGCCCACGATGTTCTCGTGCAGCAGTACCATCGACTTCCACCAGTATTCCTTAATATTATTCTTCAACTCCACACCGTTCTGACCATAGTCATAGACAGCGCCTAATCCATCGTAGATATCACTGCTGGGGAAAACGAAACCATACTCCTTACAATGACTCACGATTTTCTTAAATACATCTTCTTGTGCCATAAATATCTTTATATTTTACTAATCTATTTTGTCGCTTGGACCTTTAGGTCTAAGAATTTGCCTGCAAAGGTACGAATAAGTGAGAAGAAAACCAAAAGAATTTTGAGTTTTCTCAAGCGAAAGCACTGAAGACCAAAGGTTATATGTTACGATTGCTACATTTAAATCTTACAATTGCTAGCATTAATGGTAGCAATTTTTTTCCTTAATTCATTCCACATCAACCAAAGGTTCCCACGGAATACAATTTTTTTCTTATAATTGAAAACATCAGTGTACGCAGGATATTGAAAATAAAGGTATCAAAGTGAAAACCAAGGTTTAAAATTTGCAGGTATCAGAGTTTTTTCGTATATTTGCACAAAAATTTTCGATAACTGTTTAGAATGGACGACGAAATTAAAGACCAAATTCCTGTGAACGAAGAGAATACAGAGGACATCGAAAACTCTGAGATAACGGAAGGTGCCGAGAACACCGATGTAATGGAAGACTCTGAGGCGCACTCCGACTATCGCCCCGTCAACCGCTTTGATGCTGCTGCTGTCCATCACCTGAGCGGCATGTACCAGAACTGGTTCCTGGACTATGCTTCGTATGTCATCCTGGAGCGTGCCGTGCCCCATATCGAGGACGGACTGAAACCTGTACAACGCCGCATCCTGCACTCGATGAAGCGCATGGACGACGGGCGTTATAATAAGGTGGCAAACATCGTGGGACACACCATGCAGTTCCACCCTCATGGCGATGCCTCTATCGGCGACGCCCTGGTACAGATGGGACAGAAGGACCTGCTCATCGACACACAGGGAAACTGGGGTAACATCCTGACGGGTAACCGTGCTGCAGCACCGCGATACATCGAGGCCCGACTCTCCAAGTTTGCGCTGGACACGGTGTTCAACCCCAAGACGACGGAGTGGCAGATGTCATACGACGGTCGTAACAAGGAGCCTATCACGCTGCCCGTAAAGTTCCCGTTGCTGCTGGCACAGGGTGCTGAGGGTATTGCCGTAGGTCTGTCGTCCAAGATTTTGCCTCATAATTTCGTAGAGCTGTGCGATGCTGCCATAGCCTATCTGCACGACGAGGAGTTCCATCTCTACCCTGACTTCCCCACGGGTGGCAGCATTGACGTGTCGAAATACAACGACGGACAGCGCGGTGGCGTGCTGAAAGTGCGTGCCAAGATAGAGAAGCTGGACCCGAAGACGCTGGTCATCCGCGAGATTCCGTTCTCGAAGACTACCGAGACCATCATCGACTCCATTCTGAAAGCCATTGAGAAAGGAAAGATCAAGGCCCGCCACGTGGAAGACCTGACAGCTTCGAAGGTCGAGATACAAGTGCAACTGGCTCCTGGGGTATCGAGCGACAAGACGCTGGATGCGCTCTATGCCTTCTCGGACTGCGAAATCAACATATCGCCCAACTGTTGTGTGATTGAGGACAACAAGCCTCAGTTCCTGACGGTGAGCGACGTGCTTCGCCACTCGGTGGACCGCACCAAGGACCTGATTCGCCAGGAGTTGGAAATCCGCAAGGGCGAACTGTTGGAGCAACTCCACTTCAGCTCCCTGGAGAAAATCTTCATTGAGGAGCGCATCTATAAGGACAAGAAATTCGAACAGGCTCCCGACATCGACAGTGTATGCGAGCATATTGACGAGCGCTTGACTCCGTATTATCCGCAGATGGTTCGTGAGGTCACCAAGGACGACATCCTCCGACTGCTGGAAATCAAGATGCAACGCATCCTGAAGTTCAACAAGGACAAAGCCGACGAGCTGATGGCGCGTATCAAGGCGGAGATAGAAGAGATAGACCGCGACCTGGCCAACCTGGTGGAGGTTACAGCCAACTGGTTCCAGTTCCTGAAGGACAAGTACGGCAAAGACCATCCGCGACTGACGGAGATACGTAACTTCGACACCATCGAGGCCACGAAGGTGGTGGAGGCAAACCAAAAGCTCTACATCAACCGTCAGGACGGCTTTATCGGTACAGGTCTTAAGAAGGACGAGTTTGTATGCAACTGCTCGGATATCGACGACATCATCATCTTCTACAAGGACGGTAAGTTCAAGGTGGTTCGCGTGGCAGACAAGCTGTTTGTGGGCAAAAACGTGATGTGGCTGGACGTGTTCAAGAAGAACGACCAGCGCACCATCTACAACGCCGTGTATCGCGACGGTTCGAAGGGCTACTATTACATCAAGCGTTTCAACGTATCGTCCATCACCCGCGACCGCGAATACGACATCACTGCCGGCACCAAGGGTTCCCGTGTGGTTTACTTCACGTCGAACCCCAATGGCGAGGCAGAGGTCATCAAGGTGACACTCGACCCGGCACCCAAACTGAAGAAAGTATTCTTCGACAAAGACTTCTCAGAAGTGATGATCAAGGGGCGCGCAGCCAAGGGTAACCTCTTGACGAAATACCAGATACACCGCATCGGCATGAAGAGCCGCGGCCACTCTACGCTGGGAGGCCGCAAGGTGTGGTACGACCCCGACGTGAACCGTCTGAACTACGACGAGCACGGACGCCTGCTGGGCGAGTTCTTTGACGGCGACCAGATACTGGTCATCCTGAAGAACGGCGACTACTACCTGACCAACTTCGACCCCAACAACCACTTCGAGGACAACATCCAGCTCATTGAGAAGTATGAGGTTGACAAGGTGTGGACTTGTGTGCTGCTGGATGCAGACAACCAGGGCTACCCCTACATCAAGCGATTCCAGATGGAGGCCACCAAGCGTAAGCAGAACTTCATCGGCGAGAATGCCAACTCACAACAGTTGTTGCTCACCGACACCTGCTATCCCCGCCTGCTGGTGACCTATGGTGGCAACGATGCCTTCCGTGGTACAGAAGAAGTGGATGCAGAACAGTTCATCTCCGTCAAGGGTTTCAAGGCCAAAGGCAAGCGTCTGACCACCTGGCAGATAGAGAAGATAGAAGAACTGGAGCCCCTACGTTTCCCTGAGGCTGAGGAGAAGCCCGAGGAATCCGAGGAGGAAGAGGAGAATCTGGACCCCGATGCCGGCAAGAGTCAGCAGGACGTACTGGACGAGCTCACAGGTCAACTCACCATCAATTTCTTCCCCGATGAAGAGTAATATCATGAAACGGGAAATGAAAGAAATGAAAGAAAAGAAGGAAATGAAAGAAAAGAGAAATGCCAAAAAGAGTTTTTGGCTAAGTACCATTCTTCCTTATTCATTTGCATTTCTCATTACTCATTTCTCATTTCTCATTTGCAATGCACAAAAGGTCATCACCAACAGCCAGATGATAGGCATTGGTGGCACGAATGTGCTGGACACCTACCTGTCTGCCGAACACTTCAAAGGGTTTGGCATCAGTTATCTGTCGCATACGGAACGCCAACGGACAGGGCACCGATGGTCCACCATTCTGGAGCACGAAGCCAACCTGTCCAGCGTCAAAGACCGCGTTGACAAGAAACAGGAGCTGGAAGGTGCCTACAACCTATATTGGGGCAAGCTGTACAGCTGGCAATTGCTTGACGGCAAGTTGCGCCTGCAGGCTGGTGGAGTGCTGAATGCCTCGCTGGGATTCATTTACAACACCTCTAACTCCAACAACCCTGCCCAGGCACGAGCCCATTTGAACATCATGCCGACAGCGGTGGCATCCTATCGTTTCCAACTGTTCCACAAGAACACGGTGGCTCGCTACGAAGCAAACCTTCCCCTAGCGGGCATCCAGTTCTCGCCCAACTACGGACAGTCGTATTACGAGATTTTCTCACGTGGCAACTACGACCACAACATCGTACCCACCACCTTTGTCAGCGCCCCCGAGTGGCGCCACCTGTTCACTATCGACACAGCCATCAGCAACAAGTTCACACTTCGCATAGGCTATCTGGGCAACATGCAGCAATCTAAGGTGAACGGACTGCGCCAGCATATCTACACCCACCGCTTCATCATCGGCTTTACCCGTCGTTTCTCTCTCATCTCCCATGCCCTATGAAAAAATATCTAGTATATCTAGTCTCTCTAGTCTTTCTAGTTTCGTGCATAGACACCGAAGAACGCTCCAATACGCCGACGGGAAATTTCGAGGCACTCTGGCAGATTATCGACGAGCACTACTGTTTCTTCGACTACAAGCAGAAGGAATACGGGCTCGACTGGAATGAGGCATACCATAAATATAAGGTACGCATAAGCGACAAGATGAACGAGGACCAACTCTTCGAGGTGTTGTGCGACATGCTCAGCGAGTTGCGTGACGGACACGTGAACCTCACCTACTCTTCCGACTACGGACGCTACTGGGCCTGGCAGGAGGCTTACCCCAAGAACTTCAGCGACACGTTGGAGCGTCGCTATCTGGGTACCGACTATAAGATAGCCAGCGGACTACGCTATCGCGTATTGGACGACAACATCGGCTACATCCGTTACGAGACGTTCCAACAGCCCATTGGCGAAGGCAACCTCGACGACGTGCTGTCCTACCTGGCTCTTTGTCGCGGACTCATCATCGACATTCGCAACAACGGTGGTGGCGAGCTGACTACGGCAGAAAAGCTGGCTGCCCGCTTTGTCCACGAGAAGACACTTGTGGGCTATATGCAACACAAGACGGGGACGGGACATAACGATTTCTCCAGCATGGAACCGCAATACCTGGAACCCTCCCGCAATCTCCGCTGGCACAAGCCCGTCTGCGTACTGACCAACCGTAGCGTGTATAGTGCTGCCAACTCGTTTGCCGTCATGATGCGCGCCCTTCCCCATGTCAAACTGGTTGGCGACCATACGGGAGGCGGCAGCGGCATGCCCATGAGCAACAGCCTGCCTAACGGATGGACTGTCCGCTATTCGGCCTGCCCGATGTACGACAAAGACCGCCAGCAGACCGAGTTCGGCATAGCCCCTGATATCCAAGCTTCTATCGGTGACTCTTCGACGGAGGATCATATCATTGAAACAGCACGCCAAGTTTTAACAAAATAAATTTGGTTTTTTCCTCGCTTATTCGTACCTCTGACCTACGGTCTTAGGTACTCTCGCTCGAAAAAACTCAAAAATCTTTTGGTTTTTTCCTCGCTTATTCGTACCTTTGCAGCCGTTTAGAATTCCATTCAGGAATTGACTTCGTCTATTCTGCGCCTGTGGCGGAATTGGTAGACGCGCTAGACTTAGGATCTAGTGTCTCGCGACGTGCAGGTTCGAGTCCTGTCAGGCGCACCGCAAAGAGAAGACCGACATCCATCATGGACGTCGGTCTTTTCTTTTTTCTATATCATTGAATCTGGCTATTTTTCTTCCTTCTTCGGCGTATAGCGCACTGTCAGCGTGGGCGTATAGGTGTTCTCGAGAATCACGGAGATAAAGCCATCGGAGGTGTCGAAGTTAGCCACCTTATGGTCGTCCTTCAGAATGGGGCAGTCGGGCCATGCGTCGAGTTCCTTTTCCAGATTGTCGTGCAGACGTTGCCACATTACACGGGTACTATCATTGTTATCGGCGATATAACTCTCCTGAACCACCTGCAGCTGTTCGCCTGAGAAAGCCACCAGCACGCGGTAAGGCATGTTCTCGCCAGCAAGCACAACGGTCTGTCCGCTGTCGGAAGCGGCACTGTCAACGGCAAAGCCACGCGCCACCAAAGAGTCAACAAACTGAGTAACCGGCATCGTGAATGCCAAGCCACGATAATTAAAGGGAGCCCTGTCCTCAGAACAGGCCACGAAAGCAAGGAAAGCCATACAGGCAAAAACGAATTTTTTCATATCTTTACGACTAATTTGGGGGCAAAGTTACAACTTTTTATAAAAATATTCGTAACTTTGCGCCAAAATAATTATGGTAACTTAAATCTTTCGTAGAAGTATGTAACCAAAAAATAAACGTGACATGAAAAGAATCTTACTCATCGCGCTGGCTGCCATTACCTTGCAGTCAGCCTCAGCAGCCGACACGCTGACGGTACGCATTGCCGACATGCACTGCCAGAAGTGCTACAACCGCATCTCCGAGCGTCTGGGCAAGTTGGAGGGCATCGACTCGCTGGCTCCCCATCTGGACAAGTCGTACATCTTCATCCGCTACGATGCCAACCGTACCAGCCGTGCTGCCATCCGTGAGGTCATCAACAAGGCTGGCTACACGCCCGTCAACTACTACACCAGTCCGAAGATAGAGTACGGCTACTACCTGCTGCCTGCCAACCAGGCTAACCAGGAGACCCTGGAGGCCGTGCTGGCACTCGATGGTGTGGAGGACGTGAATGTGAACACCACGCGCAAGACGCTGGCTGTCACCTTCTTCAATGACGAGACTACTGCCGACAAGCTGCTGGACGAAATCCACAAGGCAGGCATCGACGCCAAGCTCCCGAAGCCTCATGAGTGCTCGGAAGAAAAGAAGTGAAAAAAAAAGCGCTCGGGGTTTTCCCGAGCGTTTTTATTATTCTGACAACATCGTTACCTCGATGCGCCGCTTGGCAGCCAGTATCTTCTGTGCCATGCGCTGCACCTGTTCGGCGGTCACCTCACTGACCATCTTCTTGTAGTCCTTGTCAAAGTCGGCCTCGTCGTCCAGCTCGTGCCAGATGATGTAGCTCCAGTAGTCGTTGGTGATAGCCGCCTGGTCGTACTGCTTCAACAGGTACTTGCGCACCTTGTCCATGCTCGATGCCAAGGGGCCACGGTCGGCCATGTGCTGCAACTGCTGATAGACGATGGGGTTCAGTTCGTTGTAGCGGTTGGGGTCGGCGTTATACGATATGCGCAACATCGCGGTGGGCGTGTCGTGCTTGTCCAGACTGGCAGCCACGCGCACGCCATAGGTGCCACCCTTCTCCTCGCGTACCGAGTCGGTATAGGCTATCTGCAACACGCGGTTCAGGAAGTCCAGTTCCAGGTCGGCCTGTGGGGTGAAGGGGATGTCGGCGGTATAGTATATGCTGACGTTAGCCAGCGGTGTCGCCATCTTTTTCTTAAAGGTACGCGTGAAGTCGCCCGCTACTATCTGCGGCACGTTCTTGTAGTTCGTCACCTCGTGCTTTCCGGTGGCAGGCAGCGTAGCCAGATACTGGCACACCAGGTGGCGCAGTTCCTGCTCGTCGTAGTTGCCGATGATCACCGTCTTGAAGTTCGAGGCATCGCTGAACCGCTGTTTGTAGATGTCCATGATGCGGTCGTAGCTTACCTTCTCCAGCGTCTTCTGCAGCAGGGGTTCCGTGCGTGGGTTATGTCCATAGAGAATGGCAGTGATGGAGTCGTTATAATCCACCTTGGGCGATGCGTTGCGGTTGGTCAGGAAGGCGTGTGTGCGGTTCATCAGGCTCTGGAAAGCCACCTCGTCGCGTCGTGGCTGTGTGAAATAGAGATAGGCCAGTTCGAACATGGTCTTCATGTCCTTGACGGACGATCCTCCCGTGATGCTCTGGCTCCTGATGCCTACCGACGGCTGCAGCTTCACCGACTTGCCGTTCAGCATGCGTCGCAGCGTGGTCTGGTCGAAGTCGGCCACACCCGCCTCGGTGATGGCACTGGCAATGAGCGAGAAGTTAGGCACGTCCTCGTTGGGATAGAGCGACAGTCCGCCGGCAGCCTTCATGCGGAAGGACACGGCATCGGCACTGAAGTCCGTCTTGCGCACATACACCTTCATGCCGTTCGACAGCACCCACTCCGTGAATCCGTTGGTGCCAAAGGGTTTCTCGCTGACAATGCTTCCCGGCTTGGGCAGTTGGCTTATCAGCGTCGTGGCCAGCTGCTGTTCGGGATAGGGCGCATAGTCCAGCTGCTGGGCAGCCAGCACCACTTCCTCTATCTGCTGTTCGGTAGGCAGTTTCACCGACTCCTTGTCGGGGGCGTACATCACGGCCACCTGGTTCTTGTCGGTTATCAGTTCCTTCACGGCGCGGTTCACCTCGTCCAGCGTCACCTCCTTGTCAAAGGTCTTGGTACACTCCAGCTGCTGATCTACCGACATCATGGGCTCGTTGGTCAGGAAGTGCTGGATGCACCCACTCACATAGTGCGAGTTGCGGAAGTCGTTACGCTGGTTGGCGCGGCGCTCTGCCGAGTTCAGGTAGATGCTCTTGGCACGAGCCAGCTCGCCCTGTGTGAATCCGTGCTGGCGGGCACGCTCTACGGCACCCACCGCCGTCAGTATGCCGCCCAGTATGTTGTCCTGCTTGCAGCTGACCGACAGCGAGAAGCTCTCCTTGGTCCTGCTGACAAAGAACACGCCGCCCCTGGCGGTGGCACTCTGGAAGGGAGGCACTGCCTGTTGGCGCACCTCGGCCAGCCGGTCGTTCAGCATCGTACCTATCAGGGCGTCCACATAGTCGCCACGCAGGTATTTCATGTCGCTCTTCTCAGCGTCGGGCGTTGCCTCGCGCTTCTGGTAGAGGTGGAACAGCACGATGGGCTGTTCGGCATCCTTCTCAATGGCCACTATCATGGAGTCGTTGTCGTTCACGGGATAGTAGATGCGCTCTGCCCGGTTCTTGGGCAGGGGGATGGACGAGAACACCTTCTTGATTTTCTTCTCCATCTTGTTCACGTCGATGTCGCCCACCACCACGATGGCCTGCAGGTCGGGGCGATACCACTTATGGTAGTAGTCGCGCAGGTCCTGATAGGGGAAGTTGTCCACGATGTCCATCGACCCGATGGGCATGCAGTCCTCGTACTTCGTACCCTTGTATATCTTCGGCATAGCCTGCTCCATCAGTCGCTGCACGGCCTTGCCGGCACGGCGGGTGCGCCACTCTTCGTGTATCACGCCGCGCTCCTTGTCTATCTCCTTGTCCTCCAGCAGCAGGAAGTGGCTCCAGTCGTGCAGGATGAGCAGACACGAGTCGGCAATGCCCTCGCGCTTCATGGGCACCGACGAGATGTTGTACACCGTCTGGTCAATGGAGGTATAGGCATTCAGGTTGGCACCGAACTTCACGCCGATGGTCTCGCACCAGGGCACGATGCCCAGTTTCTTGCCCTTGCCGGGGAAGTTCTTCGTACCGTTGAACGCCATGTGCTCCAGGAAGTGGGCCAGTCCGCGCTGGCGTGGCTCTTCCAGAATGGAGCCTACGCGCTGGGCTATGTAGAAGTCGGCCAGCCCCTTGTCCTTGGCATTGTGGCGTATGTAGTACGTCATGCCGTTCTTCAGCTTGCCCGTGCGGACTTCAGGGTCCTGGGGCAGCGGTTGTGCTTGCAGGGCGGTTGTCACGGACAAGAGCCCCAACAGAACTATCAGTGTCTTTCTCATAATTACATATTGTTATTGATTATCTTGCAAAGATACGGATAATTTGCCAATAAAAAAAGAAAATATACAGAAAATTCTCACATTACCTATTTTTAGGTATTGTCCATTTTAAAAAATTTTCGTAATTTTGCACCATCATCAAGTTTATTAACTTAAATCAGAAAAGAAAATGAAGAAAATTAGTAGTTTACTGCTCGCCGCTGCCATGACCCTCGGTTTTGCAGCTTGCGACAAAACAGACAACCCAAGTAGTCCGACCATCGACCCCACCACTGAGGGACAGGTCATCATCAAGGAAATCAACGTAGGAGGCAGCGTGAAGGCCAGCACTGGCAAGGGCGCCTACGCTGGATGCAAGGGCATCATCCTCTACAACAATGGTGGCAAGGCCGTTACCCTCTCTAACTTCGGTATCGCCTTCAGTGCACCCATGAATGCCAATGTCGAGAACAAGAACGTTGTCGATGGCAAGCTCTACTTCGAGGCTGAGGGCTGGATTCCCGCCCTGCAGGGACTGTGGTACTATCCCGGCTCCGTAACCATCCAGCCATACTCTGACTTCGTCATAGCCCTCACCAGTGCTATTGACCACACCCAGACCACCGATGGCGCCTTGATGTTCGACCTCAGCAACGCCGACCTGGCTTGCTACGACCTCGACGTCTTCAACAACAAGGACCAGTACGAGGCTCCCGCCAAGGTGACAGAAGACAAGTGGATGAAGGGCTTCAAGTACACCACTGCCAACGCATGGCCTGTCAGCATCCTGTGCCCCGCCCTCTACATCTTCTCTGCTCCCACCACCGTCACCCTGTCAACATGGCTGGCTGACGAGGCTAATGCCACCTTCGTCAATGGCGACACCAAGCAGTCGGTTGCCAACAAGGCTGCCAAGATTCCCATGGATTGGGTCATCGACGGCGTAGAACTCTACCAGACCACTACTGTCGAGAAGAGCACCAAGCGTCTGCCCGCCTCTATCGACGCTGGCTACGGACTCTACCAGAGCGGCAAGTGCTACTCAGCCTATCGTAACATCGACGAGAAGGCTACCGCCAACCTGGGCGACAACATCAACAAACTGGTTTATGGCTACGACCAGGGCGTGGAGGGCACTACCGATCCTTCTGGCATCGACGCCGCTGCCTCAGCCAAAAATGGTGCCAAGATTGTCTATCAGGACACCAACAACTCTTCTATCGACTTCCACCTCCGCAAGGAATGGTCGCTGAAGTAAGAAGAGTGGAGCGAATGCGAAACTTAAATACCTAAATTAAAATAAGGAGTCCGCACAAGCCTATGCCTGTCGGACTCCTTTTCTTTTTGTTTACGACCGAGCGGCTATGTTCTTCGAACAAAGCCCGCTCGATTCTTGATGTTTCACTCTTCACTATTCACTCTTCACTAGGGCGAAGCCCGCTAGAACGGTCCGTATCCCATGCAACTGGTGGTTCCCAGTGCCGTCACGAAAGCTGTGAGAGCGGCTACTATCACCTTCACCACTACCTCAATAATACGATTCTTCTTCATAACTCTCAATTATCAATTATCAACTTTCAACTATCAACTAGCGTAGCGCTAGCGAAGCGCTTAATCTCCGTCTCCCAGGTTCTCGTCACCAGAATCCGTGGGGTTCGTGGTTCCGGAATCCGTGCCGCCCGTTGTTCCGCCGTTCTCATCGTCCTCGATGTCGCCGTCGTCCGTGCTGGTCACGCGCTTCACCTCCTTGCCGTCGCGGTCGTAGCAGGTGATGACGATAGCGGTGTTCTTCAGCTCGTCAATCAGCGAACTCTTCACCTTATTCACGTCGTCCACCGACTTCGAGCGCAGTCCGAAGCGCATGGTTCCCAGTCCGGGCAGTGCCACGCTGTGGCCCTCGGTAGCCCACGCCTTGATCACCTCGCCGGCAGCGTCCCAGCAGGCCTGCATCACACCCTGGCTCACACCCGAGCGGAGAGCCGCCTCCTTAATCACCTTCTTCTGGTTCAGGTTCGAATACTGCTCGGGCGACATCACGTAGCGGTAAACGCCGGGGTCGTTAGGGTCCTTCGAAAATTTCAGTTTCTTCTCTACTGCTTTTACTTTCATTGTCATAGTTGTAATGTTTTTTTGTTGTTAGTAATAAATAGTTGGTAACTCACGCTTTGCCGATTCCGACCGTCCGATTTTTACGCGCTGGTCGACGTTGCAAAGGTAAGAATCTTTCATTGCGGTTCACGAATCTTTCCCCAACTTTTTCGAATTTCCTAGCATCACTTTGCTCTCGCTGTTGCACTTGTTGCAGTGTTGCAGTTCTCTTAAAGGTATTCCCATACCCTAAAAATACTTCTATATTTATATATAAATATAGAGTTAATTTTTGACTTTCATATAACCTATTTTGGCTTCGGCCTTGCCGCTCATTCGAGTGAAACGAGTCTTGAGAACTGCAACACTGCAACACTGCAACAGTTTGGTGTACCCAGAGTGCACAATAGGGTCGGTTCCGCTGTGCAATTTATAACGGGAAAAAAGCTCTCTTACGTGAAATATTCCTCCAAAAGTAGTGACTTTCTCAGATTTTATTTGTACCTTCGCCATGTCATTGATGATTTTGCTTGTCTTGAATTGCAGCACTAAGATAAGTGAAAAATCTGACATGGCAAAATCTTGGGCCGCTCGGCTTTGCCGCTTCGCGCGTCGAAGAACTTTTTGTTGCTCAGGAACTTATAAAAGCTATTAAACTAAAGTGCTGCGGAATCTAGGGTTATCAAATTGTGAAATAATGACGGTAAGAGGAACCATACTTTCATTGATATTAGTATTGGCCTGTACAGCCTCGTTTGCGCAACAGGCGGGAACGGGTGCAAAAGGAAAGGTCGCCGACCCAGACAGTCTGGCAGCATGGTACGAAAAGACGCTGCAGTTGGGCGGCATAACGGTGACGGGTCGGGCGGCGGACAAAAAGGTGACAGTGGAGAAAACCAGCATCAATCCGTCGGCCTCGGTGACAGCGGCTACGGGATCGGTACTTGAAGTGCTACGCAGTTCATCGGCAGTAACGGTGGACGGCAGCGGTCAGGTGTCGATACGCGGCAACTGCAATGTGCTGATACTGGTGGATGGCGTGCCAACCACGCTCGACGGGCTGGGCAGCATTCCTGCAGCCAACGTACAGAGCATCGACATCGTGACCAGTCCTGATGCGAAGCAAACTATGGGTTCAATAACTTCATGAATGGCAACGTGGCCATGAGCTATAACGTGGGGCGCTGGGGTATCAGGCTAAACTATAACGGAAGATACGAGAAAGACAAGATAGAAAGCGAACTTCATCGTCAGATCCGGCAGACGGGAAATGCCCTTGAACAACTGATTGACGCAGAGAAAAAGACGACGCTTCACAATATCGGCCTGAACGTGAACTACAAACTGACGAAGCAGGATATCGTGACGCTGGACGTAAAGGCAGGATTCCCAAGGATGAACAACCTGCAGACGATGCATAACCACTACGTGACGGCTGGCGTGACGAGCGAGAAACTGCGTCAGACGGACATCACGTTTAATCGCGAGATGCTGGAGGGTTCGCTCACTTACAAGCACATCTTTGAGCCGAATAAGCGCGAGGTCAGCACATCAGCATCATTGTCGGCCATCAACGGGCATCGGCCTTCATATTATTATGAAGCCAACAAGATGGTGCAGCGATCAGAATCGGGCGGCCATCCGCGCATTGCCACATGGCAGCTCGACTATATGACCATGCTGGGTAAGGGCAAACTGGAAACAGGAGTCAAGATGACCTATCGGCAGAACAACATCGACCACAAGATGTACGAGTGGAACGAAGCGACAGACACATGGCAGCTGTCCATACCGCTTAGCAACGACCTGCGCCATCGCGAATATATCCCTGCCGCATACATCATGTATTCATCGAAGCTCTCGCAACAGTTGACGATGAAAGCCGGACTGCGATTCGAATACAGCCGCACGACATTAAGAAACGATAAAGACCACTTGGACGAGGCTGCCAACTGCTATTTCGTGGCTCCCAATCTGGTGCTGAACTATCGCATCAGCGAGCCTTGGCAGCTTTCCGTCGGACTGTCGCGCCGCATTTCGCGCCCCACCTATCCGCAGCTGAACCCCTACATCAACCTCATTGACAACAATACCTACGAGACGGGCAACAACATTCTTGTGATGACCTACATCAACGGCGACCAGTACCTTAACAGCGGTGTGGAGCATAATATCCGCTGGAGTGCCCTGCGATGGCTCGGTGTGGATGTGGGCTGCAACGTATTCTATACAAAGTCTCGTGGCACCAGTCAAGGCGTAACATTCCGCAACGAGGGTTGGACGAGCAACAGCAATGCTACGCTGAATATTATGCCGCTGAAAGGGATGAGCATTCAGGTGCAGTACTTCGTCACCACGCCGCAGTACTTCCCACAGTTCACCACTAAGACCATCCACTATTGCAACCTCGGCATCCGTCAGCAGTTGCCCAAGAAGGGACTCACATTCTCGGCGCTTCTTACTGATGTGTTCAACACCCGCCGATGGGACATTTCGTCAGACAATTCCGTCTATACCCTCGTCAACAACAGCCGTAACCGTAGTCGTATCTTCTGGCTCGGCATCAGCTGGAATTTCCATTCCTACAAGCCCGTAGGTGGTCAGAAGAAACAGGAGGAAGATAGAAGTGTAATCAAATTAGGAGAATAATAAACCGATAAAACAAAAGATCAATATATGGTTAACTACGGACGTGATTGATGACACGTTTGCGGTCAATGTCCGTGGAAGTATCCTGATGACACACGGTGCTGACACACGGTGCCAGGCACGCTGTGACATGGCAAATGATAACTAAGAACAAAATGGAAAGACCTCATTATAATTGGCTCAAAATCGTTCTGGCAGCGCGGATATCTTCTACGATGTCTTCTGCCGAACGGCTGTCCTTCCATACGCCCGCAAAACGGCTTGCCCAGCCTGTGCGAGGCTTGGCGGCTGGTTCTTCTGGATGCGTCATGGAACTGCTTAGTAAGGTGATGAGTTCCAACTTTACGTTGTCACTTAAATCCTTCAATTCCGACCAGTACTTAGCACTGATGGGTGATGGCGTTACTAATGCATTTGTATTCATCTGTTCATCTTATCTATATGTTAGACGTTGCAAAAATAGACATAAATTCTGAAACGACAAAATTAAAACAGAAAAAACAATATATAAGTATTAAAATGACAATTGAAGAACAAAATGCCACAGGGACAGATGAGTGACAACTGATGGCTGATGTATGAGGGCTGAGGGCTGATGAAGTGCACAATAGGGTCTCTAACTTTGCTCCTGATAAAATATATCAGTGAAGAATTTGCTAAATCCCGGCTGATTCCCTACCTTTGTTGTC